>JANWZG010000308.1 GCA_025054735.1 Cyanobacteriota bacterium
ATCAAGCGCCCATTGCTGACGATTCGAGCCTCTAAGGCACCAACACCCTGAGCACCAACTGGAACACTTAGGGTTAACAAGGGAACTGCCTCTACATTAACCGCACTAAACACGGTGCCATCAGCAAACTGCAAGCCTGGAGCAGTGCTGGCAAACAACGATCCGCCGATGCTAAGCGTGGCATTAGGGCCAAATTCGATACCGTTGGGGTTCAACAGAAACACATTAGCCGTGCCATTAGTCTGGAGCAAGCCATCAATCCTAGAGAGTCTGCCCCCTGTCACCCGACTGATGATATTGGTGACATCAAGTGGATTATCAAAGATAGCAGCACCACCTGTAGGCACAGAAAACTCTTGAAAGCTGTGAAATAGATTGCCACCAACCTGTGTGCCACCAGTAATCACAACGTTAGTGGTGCCTTGCCCGATAGAATCTACAATGGTTGGCAATGTGCCGTCTGGTAAGACTTGAGCATAGACGATCGTTGGCATAGCCCATGCAATTGCTATAGCAGCGCTATACCTTAGTCGCCACAAACTCTGCCAAGACAGGCAATCGTCAGCCATCAACCCTCTCTAGCTCACTCTACGGAAGGCTTGTAATTAACAAACTAATCTTGTGAACCTATGCCTCAAATTAGCAAACAATCATTGCTAACCATAAGGTATGCCACACTGTGATTAACTTCAGACATTCCACTAGGATTTTGGCAAAAGAGCAGCATAATGCCCAAAGCAGAATTTTTCACACGGTTGGGATTGTTTGTCGAGAGTCATTTCCTCACGCTAGATCAGTGTGCTGCATTGCAAGCCAGCATTCAGGCAGCAGAGCCGTTGCTGGCAGAAGTCATCAGCACAGGCGGCAAAGAAACTGTTAATCAAGCGGTTCGCAAAGCCTTGTACGTTCATATTCCTTCCCCACTACAGGTAATGTTGACTGAGCAACTGTTGCAATTGTTGCCTAGATTGCAGGAGCATTTTGGATTACCATTACAGGGTTTTCAACCTCCACAGTACCTGCACTATCGAGCAGGTGACTTCTTTCAGCCCCACCGTGACGGATCCTCAGAAACCCATCCCCATGCTGCCTACTTAGAGGTGCGAAAAATATCTGTGGTGATCTTTCTCAACGCCCATGCCCCCTCACCGGCCCCTAACTGCTTTGGTGGCGGTGAGCTTACCTTCTATGGGTTGGTTAACGAACCACGGTGGCAACAATATGGATTCTCCCTAGAAGGGGAACCTGGGCTGCTAGTTGCATTTCGTTCTGACCTGTTGCATGAGGTCTGTCCAGTTACTTGGGGCGATCGCTACACGATCGTAGCGTGGTTCTACTAGCAGGTATGATTACCTACTACACAAGGGCTGGTTCCAGTAGACGGACATTGGTGAACTCAAATTCCTCAATGACAGCATGTCCATCCCTAACGGTACGGATTACCCGCTGAGTCAAAATGTAGTAGCCTCCAATTTGCTCGTAGTTATCCTCAAACTCGCTAGGGCCACCCTTGAGTTCACCGGTAACAGGGTCATGGTAGACCGAGGTGTAGCGGTGTGATAGATACCCTGCATCGGTCTGATGGCTGCTTAGTGTATTGATAGTAACAACAACGCCATGGATATGGCGATGCACCATGCAAACTTCGTTATTCCGAACCTTGTAGCGATCACCCTCAGCCTTTCCACCTACCAAGATTTCTACTGCCCCAGTATCGTCTACTTCACCTAGAGTAAACGTATTTTTGCCATGGGTGTCCTGAAAGCTACGGCGTACACGATGGATAGCAATCTCTTGTAATTGACCTGTAATAGCCTGCTTAGCAGCTTCATCAGTAACGCCACTGACCTCTACACTCAGATTTCTATTGACCTTAACCGTGCCACTGTGAACCTTGCCATCACAGCGAAAGCAAATCTCAGCACTGTAGCCAGGAAAGCCAGCATCCCACGTATAGCGATTTTCGTAAGCTGCTTGAAATAAAGCACGGGCATCTAATTGCTCAGTCATGGCCATCTATGTACGTCAATAATCGTCTTCTTCAGTGTAATGGCTATGGAACTCAATATGGAACTCAACACAGAGACTTTATGCGGGGTTTCCTGTCGTTTAGTCTCAACGAGGAAATGTCAGGAAATCTTTATATTCTCTGATCCCCAGGATCCCAGTAGAGATCAAGAAAGTCATGATATCTTGACATATTTGCATCTTTTTGGGATCAATAAACCTGCCAGATCAGCTTTCAGTAAGGATTTATGGCAATTTGATCCCCGATTGATCCCCACCTTTACTTTCTATAATCTCTAAGCTACATTGATCCCCATCGATCCCAAACGAATTCTAAAACCTAACTGACGGTTCGCTGCTTAACATCATTGACATCAACTGTTGACTGGATTGCTGTCGAGCGATCGGCTGGCACTAGGCAACAGCTATCACACTGAACGCTCAAGCTGGGTTCAATATGGGTCTAGTGCGCAAGGGATAACATACGGTTAATTTTTGGAGGCTTAATAGGCTATGACTAAGGAACGTCCCCCGTTGGAAGAGATGACATTGCGCCAGTTACGGAAGGTAGCTAGCGAGTACAACATTTCTCGCTATAGTCGGATGCGCAAGGAGCAGTTGTTGGAAGAAATTCAAGCGATCGAACGTAGTCAGACCTCTCCGGCAGTGCCACCTCGTGTAGTTGAAGCCCAGACTGAGGTGGAGGCTAGCAAGTTTGAGGTTGGTCAACAAGATTTGACTGGGGGCGACTTGGCCTCTGTAGATGAGGGATTGCCCGATTTGCCCGGTGGCTATGGCGAAAGTCGAGCTGTATTGCTGCCTCGCGATCCGCAATGGGCCTATGCTTACTGGGACATCCCCAACGAGCATAAGGAAGAGATTCGGCGGCAAGGTGGTCAGCAGTTTGCGCTGCGGGTTTACGATGTTACGGACATCGACGTGAACTACCAAGCACCCCACAGTATTCAGGAGTATCCCTGCGATGAGCTGGCTCGTGACTGGTATATTCCTATTCCAGTTAGCGATCGCGACTACGTTGTAGAGATTGGCTATCGCTGTGGTGATGGTCGTTGGTTAAAGCTGGTGCGCTCGGCACCTGTGCACATCCCGCCAGTTTATCCCTCTGATTGGATTGAGGATCACTTCATTACCGTGTCGTGGGACGATGATCTGCGCGGTAAGACGGTCTTCAAACTGATTACTCCTAGCCAACGTTATGCTATGGGCATGACTGGTAATGCTATCTACGACCAGATCTTTGGCATGGCTCAAGATGCAGAAGCCCAGCGTGTCGCTGGCTCTATGTTTGGCTCGATGCAACATGTTCCTGGATCTGTCTTCGGTTCTGTCCATCTGACAGAGACCGTTAGTTCCTATGTGTTTCCATCTGGTGTAGGAATGTGGGCCATACCTACTGGTGTGCTACCTACTATCTCTGGTATGGCATCTGGTATTGGTTTCTCAGCTTCGGCTGCGCCAATTCGTCCTCGCAAGTTCTGGTTAGTTGCTGATGCTGAGTTGATTGTTTATGGGGCAACTGAGCCGGATGCCACAGTGACGATCGCTGGTCGCCCGATTAAGCTCAATTCCGACGGTACCTTCCGGTTCCAGATGTCTTTCCCGGATGGGCTAATCGACTATCCCATCATGGCAGTTGCTGCAGATGGTGAGCAAACTCGTGCTATCCACATGAAGTTTGTGCGTGAAACTCCAGAGCGTAGAACTAATACCAAGGAAGAAGCAGTGCTAGAGTGGTTGAACTAGGTCTTGGCCTAGGTTTAAGGCTAGACCTTCTAGCGTTGAATGAAACGTCGGCGAGGGCAATGTTCCCCGCCGATTTTTTTGCAATTCCACACTCTAGGAGATGGGTTTGCCTATTCCTGCACAGTCAGTGTATAGTCAATGCGCTCACCAGGATTAATACTGCCCACCCACACCTGATAGGTTCCTGGCTGGACATTAGAGGCTGTGACTGTAGCACCTTTGTCAGAGCCAACATTATCTCCACATAGCAACAGGCCGGGGCCACGGACTAAAACAGTTGCGCCGCGGTTGTTTTCACTTTTTACCCGAATGGTTAAGTTGGTAAATGGTTGCTGGACTTCGATAATGTGGTCGGGCACTTGGGGATCGCCACTAAATCCAAGGCAAGGATTTTTGGCTTGGTCTTGGGCGGCAAGGGTTGCCAAGGAGAAAAAACCACTGGTGTAACCGGGTGCCCGTCCTGCTGAGCGCTGAAAGCCGGGGGTAAGCACTATAGTGCCAAAATTTGAGAGGGATTGCGCCCAAATGGGCAAGGATGCCAGTAACGTGATCCCGATCGCCAAACTCATGCGTTCCAGTCTTGAAACCATCATGCAACACTCCTCCCGTTCGTGACTAATGTCATCCTGTGCAATGACTAAATTGACGCAGACCATAAAGGCAGTGTTTCGGGCCTGAGCTTGATACCTCTCAAGCTTACCCGTTATCCATCGGCTGCGAGAGTAGAATAGTGAGTTTATCTGCGGTCTAGCTCCGTTGTTGACTGCTTCTATATCGCAAATATTCAGCAATAAAGCCTAGAATTCCAGAAGAGATGATTAGAAACACACTCAATGCGTTAATATCAGGCTTTACTCCGGTGCGAATGCGGCTAAAGATTTCCATCGGTAATGTAGTTGCGCCACCCCCAGCCGTGAAGCTAGAGATTAACAGATCGTCCATGCTCAAAACAAAGGCTAATAAGCACCCAGAGACGATAGCCGGCATTAATTCTGGTAGCAAAACCTTGACGAAAGCAGTGAAGGGGGTAGCTCCCAAGTCTAGGGCTGCTTCTTGCAGGTGTGGATCTAAGCTTGTGAGACGTGTAGAGACGACGATCGCAATGTAAGCCAGGCAAAAGGTAACAT
>JANWZG010000309.1 GCA_025054735.1 Cyanobacteriota bacterium
GATGATTTGTGGCGAGCGGTTTTCCCTGAACCCCCAGCCTCTTCTCCCCTTGTGGCAGAGGGTTTTAGGGCGAGGGGGGTGACGGATGAAGCAGAGCGAGCCAAACTGCGTGCAGAACTCGATGGCATCATTGCCCACCTCTATGGCCTGACGGAGGCAGAGTTTGCCCATATTCTCAGTACGTTTCCACTAGTGCCTGATACCACCAAACAAGCAGCCCTCCAAGCCTACAGGGATATCGCAAGGGGAGAGATTAGATGATGACTAGCTACTACGGCTTCACCGACGCAGAACTCGACGACCTCATCAACTACGACATCAAATACCGTATGGGCAGAGGCTCCGGGGGTGATGGCTCACGAGTAAATTTGAAATCCTCACTCCCCTCAACTTCACCGTTCGCACCTCAGAAGAGTACTGGCAAAAACTAATCGTCAAACATCCAGACATTGCCAATCTTGAAGCCGAAGTAAGACAAGCGCTGAGCAGTCCCGATGAAATTCGTCGCAGTAGCCGAGATCCAAATCTGTTGCTGTTTTATCTGACTTTGAAAGAAAAGCGATGGGTCGTTGCCGTCGCCCGACGCTTAAATGGAGATGGCTTTCTAATCACAGCCTACCAAACCGATGCAATCAAAGAAAGAGAAACCCTATGGCGCAAGTAAAGATCTACTACGAACCCGAAATGGAATTGTTAACCGTCTTTTGGCAACCACCCCGCAAAAATCAAATTGCCACAGAACTCGGTGATGGCGTGATTTTAATTAAAGATGAAACAACAGGTGAACCCATTGGCATGGAACTGTTATCCTATCGTCCTAGCGATAACCGATTTGATACCGTTAGCGTTGAGATGGGTCGATTAGCAGGTATTTCATAAATGCGTCCTTGCCCACCACCCAAAAACTGATTGGGGTTTCACCGACGCAGAACTCGACGACCTCATCAACGATGACATCAAATACCGCATGGGCAGAGATAACGGAGGTGAAGAATAATGCATACCATTCCTTTCAATCTTCAATTACAGCAACGGCTCTCCATCACCTCTGACCAACTCTCAGAATTTTGTCAGCGTCGGCAGATTCGCGAACTGGCTCTCTTTGGTTCCGTTTTACGTGATGACTTCCACGCCAATAGCGACATCGATATGCTGGTTACCTTTCAACCCAATGCCAAAGTTAGCCTTCTGGATTTGGTTGATATGCAGTATGAGCTAGAAGACTTATGCCACCGCAAAGTGGACTTACTCACCAAAAAATCAGTGGAAACTAGCCCCAACTGGATTCGTCGCAAGGAAATTCTGAGTACAGCTAGAGTGATTTATGAATCGTGATCAAACCTACCTAATTGATATTGCTACGACTTGTCAAACCGTGATTGAACTGATTCAAGGCATGAGTCAATCATCGTTTGTCGCAGACAAGCGCACCCACCTTGCTGTGCTGTATGAAATTACGGTTATCGGAGAAATTGTCAAGCGGCTCTCTTCAGAATTTCGGCAAGACCATCCAGAAATACCGTGGCGGCAAATCGCTGGAATGCGGGATAAGTTAGTGCATGACTACAACAAGGTCGACCTAGATTTGACCTGGGAAGTGACTCAATCTAGTATTCCTGAGCTTCTGGAGTTTGTGCTGCCCCTGCTACCCCAAGAGGAGGTTGACTATGATAGTTGATCGCATTCTCGCCCACCACCCAAAAACTGATTGGGGCTTCACCGAAAAAGAACTCGACACCTGATCAACTACGACATCAAATACCGCATGGGGCGGGATAGTGAAAGGTAACAGTAAAAAGGCAAAAGGTAAAAGTATGAGGAAGTTGGATGCACTCAAGCTAGTTCAATCTCACCAGGAGGAGCTACGAACGTTAGGCGTTAAGTCGCTCAATCTTTTTGGCTCCGTGGCCCGCGATCAAGCCTTAGTGGAACTCGATGAATCTATTGGCTTCTTTGAGTTTTTCCGCATCAAACATTATCTGGAAGATCTGTTTCAGTGTCTTGTTGATTTAGGAACTGTTGACGCGCTCAAAGAACATCTCAGGCAACCGATCTTGGAGGAAGCAGTTCATGTTTTCTAGATCTGCCAAAGAACGCATCCAAGATATTCTCAACGCCATCGATAGCATTCAGCGTCGGACTGATGGTAGCTGGTGATGCTTGTCTTGGTAGTTTGGTGGCGGCAATTGCCCTAGTAGGAATTCGGTAAGATAGGTCAGTCTACAGCAGCCGACTGAATGCCGACTGAATAATATCGTGATGGCGATCGGGAATGACATGGTTTAAGCAAAACGGGTGGATGGTGGGCGATCGCCCGTCTAGGGTGATGGCTTTAGGGCTACTATCTGTTCTGGTAGTAGTGTTTTGCCTTAGTTTATCCCTAGGGTCAGTCGCGATTCCCCTCGACCAAGTGCTGACTATTTTGGTAGGGGGCAGGCCCGATCGGGCTACGTGGGGTACGATCGTACTTCAGTTTCGTTTACCCCGCGCCTTGACTGCATCCCTAGCAGGGGCAGCTCTCTCTGTAAGTGGCCTGCAAATGCAGACCCTGTTCCGTAACCCGCTTGCAGGGCCGTTTGTACTTGGCATCAATGCTGGGGCTAGCTTAGGAGTAGCGTTGGTGGTATTAGCTGTGCAACTGGCTGGGATGTCAGGCCAATGGCGACAATTGGGCTGGTTGAGTGATCTGGGGCTAGTGGCCGCAGCAGGTCTCGGTGCGGCAATCACCCTTGTGATAGTTCTCCTGGTTGCTCGCCGCCTCCAGAACAGCATGACCCTGCTAATTCTCGGCCTTATGATTGGTTATGCTGCCAATGGCATTGTTACTGTTCTGCTCTATTTCAGTACTGCTGAACAGGTGCAAACCTATCTGCTGTGGACATTTGGCAGTTTTGCCGGGGTGAGTTGGCGACAACTGCGCTTATTGGCTCCACTGGTAGGGCTGGGGTTAGCCCTGGCCCAGGTGTGTTTCAAGTCCCTTAATTTAATGCTGTTGGATGATATGCGAGCCACTAGTCTGGGTCTCAATGTGCAACAGTCTCGACTGTGGATTATCCTCAGTGCAGCTTTGCTAGCAGGTACTGTGACTGCCTTTTGTGGCCCCATTGCGTTTCTAGGTGTAGCTGTGCCTCACCTTTGCCGCAGCCTTCTACAAACCTTGGATCACCGCTGGCTAGTGTCTGCTACTGCCGCCCTAGGAGCCAGTCTTGCCCTTGTTGCTGACCTTATTGCCCAAATGCCAGGACAGGCGATCGCCCTTCCTCTCAATGCTGTTACAGCCCTCATTGGTGCCCCTGTCGTTACCTGGATCATTCTCAAACGTCAACAACTGGAAGGATAGGGGTTGCCTAAAAGCACCTGAGTCAGCTAACCCTGGCTTATGGATGAGAGCACAGCCTGGAACTCTAGCCGACAAAAGGCTTGGCCAGCTTTTAGGTGACAGGCTTGGTTGCCCTTGTTGATCACCCTTACACCAGCTTCAGTTGTGCTAAGTTGACTGCCTTCTAACTCAGACGGCACGACCCACTCAGCTACTAGTTGCGATTGAGCTTGCAGTGACTTAACCAATTGGACATGCACCGTCTGCTCAATGTTCTGAAGGCGAAACCCGAGCTGGCAAATAACAGCTTTTCCTGGCTCTAGCTCGATCGCATCTAGCCGTTGCAGCACAAATAGCTCACGATCGCCCAACACGGTAGGCACCAGAAATCGGCGCGTTAGCCAACACCCCAACGTCACTACCACTGTCCGTTTGCCATTGCCAAGCAGTGGCTGCTTCTCGATAGTTATGGGCAAAAGCTTCATGACAGGCACTCGCAGAAGGTGCGGCAGCTCAACTACATGATGTCGATAAATCGCTTGAGTATCGGGCAGCAGTGGACTGGTAGTAGCGTGAGTTGTAACCGATGCCGGACTTTGCAGCAGGTCTTGGCTTGCAGAGGCTGTCTCTGTAGCAGAGGGTAAGAGTGGATCAGCAGGTGGTGATGCCGTGGATTCAGAATTAGCAGCCTCTGGCTCTAAAGATTCTAGGCTAACTACCATTGGGGAAGATAGGTTGGCTGCCTGCTGCATGGTTGCTAACTCCTGCTCAAAGGCTTGCGAAAATATTGCAACCATCTTATTAGATGGCTCCTCAGCATTCTCTAGCAGCAAGTGCAGCGGTGAAATTGGACGACGAGGAATTGATGACTTACGAGCTGAGGCACGGGCACGTGCTTCTCGTTCTCGCCGTTTGCGCTGCTCAAGCTGTTGTTGCATGACCGTTTGTCGATTTTGCATGTAGTCTGCCCAGAAACCAGGATTCAACTCGTCCATCGTCTGGGCGATTGACCAAATTTCGACCATCATCATGTTGTAAAACATCTGGTCAGACTTCTGGAGGGACTCAATCCATCGCAACAAACCCCATGTGGAACCTGCTCGACCTTTAGTTTCAGCCTTGCTGCCGGTAGATTTCCCCATGACACTCCTCCATTTACTGAACAGTCTGGTGATTGAAGGCCATGTCTCAGCTAGGGTGAACTTCCTGTCTGTGCTAGCACTGCCTTAATTTGTGGAACGCTGAGAAATTTCTTGGCCTCTGCTAGCAAGCGATCGCCCCAGAGGTTTTCCTTGAGAAATTCCAAATCGGCATACCGCTTATCTAACCGAAGAGCTTGCTCGCCTAGCAGTAACCCTTGGGTGCGATCCCCTTTTGCATAAAGAGCAACAGCCAAGGCTAACTGTGGTTCCGCTTGCTTATCGTCAATGGCTATCGACTCTCGCCAGTGTCTCATAGCCCCCTCTACATCTCCCTGCTCATACCTAATCAACCCAATGTTGTTGAGAGCAGGCCAAAACTTGGCATCGTGCTGGACTGCTTTTTCATACTGAGCAATGGCTTCACT
>JANWZG010000310.1 GCA_025054735.1 Cyanobacteriota bacterium
AAAGCTACATGCTCTTGGATGGATAAACCAGGGATCAAGCCATCTTGGAGGCGATTGGCGGGCACATAACCAACCCCAGCCTGAAGAAACCGCTGATAGGGCAAATGGGTTAGCTCTACAGAGTCGCCACCCAGAGGACAGAGGTGAATAGTGCCAGCACTGGGGCGCAATAAGCCAGCACAACATTGCAGCAGCAACTGTTGACCATTGCCCTCTAACCCTGCTAGTCCAATCACTTCACCAGCGTGCACCTCTAACTGGTCAAGGTGAATTTGCAGGCGCTCGGTAGTAACCTGCAAGGACTGTAGCCGCAATAACACCCGCTCCTGACAAGTTGGTGGCTTTACCGGAGGGGCTAAGGTTTTCTCAAACATCAAGGCCACTAGGCGTTCTGGAGGGCATGGGATAACCTCATGACCAACAACCTGCCCTTGCCGCATGATGGTGACTCGATCGCAGAGTTGCTCCACATCTTCTAACTTATGGGAAACAAAAATGATGGAATGTCCCGCTGCTGCTAACTGCCGCATGGCTTCAAACAGGGCTGTTTTCTGAGAAGCCGAAATGCCGGTAGTCGGCTCATCTAAAATCAGTGTTCGCACCCCTAGGGACAACAGCCGCAAAATTTCCAGTTGTTGCCGTTCGCCAACCGTCAGGGTAGCTACCAATGCCTTGGGGTCTAGGTGGAAATTGAACTGGGCAGCAAGCTGTTGAAACTGACGAAGCCCAGCCCGGTAGTTGAGGAACCACCCACTAGGGCGACCCATGAGAAAGTTTTCGATTACCGTCAGGGGGGGAAAGTCTAGTGGATCCTGGTGCAACATACCTACACCGGCCTGGATTGCTGCTGCTGGCGATCGCAGGTGCACAGGCTTGCCGTCTAGAATAATTTCACCTTGATCGCAGGGAATAAACCCACTCAACACCTTCACCAGGGTACTTTTGCCAGCACCATTTTCCCCTAGCAGCCCGTGGATGCTGCCTGCTTCCAAAGTCAGAGATACATCGTCGTTGGCTTGAACAGAGCCAAACCGTTTGCAAATATGCCGCAGTTCAACACGCATTAGCTCAGAGGGCAATGGTGAATACCCAGTCGCTATATCTAGGCTCCCGATTTTCAGTGATGGCTGCTAGCAGAGTCATCAGCTTGGTAGTAATGGGGCGATCGGGCGAGAGGTGATAGTTTTCAATTTGCTTCACTGGGGTGATTTTTGCTGCTGTACCACTGAGGAACACTTCATCCGCAATGAACAGTTCAGTCTTGTCCACCGATCGCTCTGCCACAGGGATACCCAAGTCTCTGGCTAGGGTAAGAATGCTATCGCGAGTGATGCCTTCTAGGATGTCTTGGTCAAAGCCAGGAGTGATCAGTTGGCCATTGCGAACTAGGAACACATTCATGCCCGACGCTTCACAGACTTTGCCCTGGGAGTTCATCAAAATCGCCTCATCAAAGCCAGACTCAACGGCTTCTGTCTTGGCCAACGAGGATGTAATGTAAGCGCCGCTAATTTTGCCCCGCAAGGGCAGGCTGCGATCCTCCTGACGATACCAAGAGCTAATCCGACAGGTGGCACCATCCTTGGGCAAGTAGTCTCCCATTTCTAGCCCGTAGATGAAAAAGTCTTTTTGGACACTGTGCAGACGGGGTGCAATCCCAAGATCAGAGGTGTAAACAAAGGGACGAATGTAGAAAGGTTGGTTGGGACGATTCTTTTGCACAAACTCGATGATTAAGGTCTGAATTTTGTCTGCGGGTAGGTCAAAGTGGAGAAACTTAGCACTGTGACTGAGGCGCTGGCAGTGACGATCGAGTCGAAAGAGCAAAATCTGGCTGGAATTCTGGGGATCAGGGATGCCACGCAACCCCCCAAAGGCTCCTGTTCCGTAGTGAAGAGCATGGGTAGCAATGGAAAGATTCGCCTCAGCAAACGGAATGAACTGTCCTTGAAAGTATGCGATCGGTAAAAAGGTTGGAGATGAAACTGTAGACATTACTGCTTGCGCCAATTGCCATGAGATAAAAATTCTATTGTCGCACGGGTATCATCCTCTAGTTAGGATTCGTGTCAACAGATTTCATCATTATCATTCATACAGGGCTAGCACATCAACCAATTAGCCTGCGCACAACTCACTCCTCAGAGGGTGTCCACAGATTGGTAAATTCTTGGAGAAACTGCTCAATGGTACTTAAGCGCTCCTGCAACTGAGCAATCTGAACCTGTGTAGGGTCAGGCAACTTGCGCAAGAGCCACTTGTTTTCAGCCAACTCTAGGTTGACCTTGCCCCCCTGTTGCTCAACAAAGCGAGTGACGGCACTAATGACCCCTGGCCACTCAGCCCGCCAATCATCACCTAGCATGACTCCATTCAGCCGCACCAAATCCCAATAGTTCACTAAGTCTTGGTAGACATCCGCCGCATCGTGGCTAGCATCAATGTAGACTAAATCGGCCTGTACAGCGTGAAATGCCAGCCAGCGAGCAGCAATGCTGCTAGTATTGGGGAACGGGATGATGTAATCGTGCAGCTCAGTGTGCATGACGTTGGCTAGGAATTGGTAGTACAGCGTCGGATAGCCGTGGCGCTGAAAGGCATGGAGATCGGGGGGACGATCGCCCAACGACAGCACATGCTCTATTCCTCCCAGCCATGTGTCAATGCAGATAATAGCTGCATCAAGCTGCTGTTGACGCAGAATAGAGGCCATGTGGAGCGCTGAAGCCCCCTTCCAGGTACCCACTTCTAAAATCAAACGGGGCTGTAACTCGGTAATCAATTGTTCAAAAATTGGGTGTCTGCTACCCCATCCTTGCAAATCGACCGGAAAGTCTTGGTAGTTGAAATCTTGGTATGGACTGACAGGGTGGAGTTTCTCTAGCCACGATCGCGCAACTTGTCCCATGATGATGATCGACAATCAACAGCTTGGTGTAATTCTGCTCCAGCATTTCTGAAACTTAGTCAGTCAAGAGTGGCGATAACTTGTGTAGAATCATGACGAATTATTAAACTGATTTCAACATGGCGATTACGGTTTATCGTCACCACACCTAAGTTCTGAGCATTGATTGACACCATTGCAGTTTTAACATCATTTCTATGGCAGAGATTTATTCCTGGTTAGCACAAGGGCTGATGGGCGCAGCCTCCGTCCTCCTAGCTGAAGTCGTTCGTGACCTGTACCATCTAGCTGGGCACTATTGGCAGCCACTACAGAGTCCCCATAGCCTGCACCACAAGGCCTATCGCCGTGACCTTAGCGTTGTGAGTCGAGAAGCCTATTGCAAAGCCCAGTGGTACAATGACGTGCCTGAAGCTCTGGTGATGGTGGGTGTAACCGGATTAGTAGCTGGGATCACTCAAAAACTGGCCTTACTAGTAGGCTGTGTCTACGCTCTTGGGTTCTTAGTGACAGCAGTAGCCCGATCGCGGGGATGGCTACTATGGACTGACTTCACCCATGAACCAGGCAACTTGGTGGAAAAACCTAGCCGCTGGACTGTTAATCGCACTTACCATTGGCGGCACCATTTTGATCAGGGTAATGCCTATTTTTGCGGTACCTTTACGCTAGTAGATAATTTACTAGGGACGAGTTTGGCCTTGAAGGGTAAGCGCGTGGCCATAACCGGAGCAGCGGGCACCATGGGGCGGGCACTGATTGCAGCGTTGGCTGCTAAGGGTGCTAAGCCGATCGCCCTAACCACATCCACAGCGGCTGAGTTTGACCCTACAGTGCAGGTAGTGACCTGGCAGCTTGGTCAGGAAGAAGCACTGCGGGAGTTGTTGCGGGGAGTAGACATTTTGATTGTGAACCACGGGATCAATGTCCATGGCGATCGGACTCCTGATGCCATTGAGCGATCATTAGAGGTGAACGCTTTGTCTGTCTGGCGATGGATGGAACTGTTTCTCAGCACTGTGGAAGCCTCTGAGCACCGTGCTCTGAAAGAACTGTGGATTAACACCTCCGAAGCAGAGGTCAGCCCTGCTCTCAGCCCCCTGTACGAACTATCTAAGCGATTAATTGGCGATCTGATCACCCTGCGCCGCCTCGATGCTCCCTGCATCATCCGTAAGCTGATTTTGGGGCCATTCCGCAGCAACCTGAACCCCTATGGTGTAATGTCGGCACAGTTTGTGGCTAAGGCGATCGTAGCCCTAGCTCAACGAGATGTTCGCAACATTATTGTCACGATTAACCCCCTCACCTATCTGCTGTTCCCCCTCAAAGAAGCGGGGCGATCGCTCTACTTCCGCCTATTTTCCCGGCGCTCTAGAGCCGTTGACAGCTAGCTTGATGCATTCACTGGGTTGCTGGTAGAGCAATGCACAAATTAAATTCAGCAGAACGCTTGTAGTCGTAACTCTTCTCTGTGCTATGACTACAGATAGCTAGTGGCCAGGACTTAAGTCCTGACTACGAACTGATGGGTGATGTCGCTGGCGTTTAGAGAATTGGTATGAGGACTTAAGTCCTGACTACGAACTGCAACAGCAATTATGGCTTGGTCTTGTTTTTAGCAAACTTTTGAGCAACCCTTGAGTGCCATAGTCTAGATGCTTATGAATCGCCCATTCACCCTTAGCGCTTGGCAAGTTTCTTTGTCAGCTTCCGCAACCGGATTGATGCTGGTGTCACTTCTACCAGTTCATCGGGGCCAATGTATTCCAGCGCCCGCTCTAGGCTCATTTCCACAGGTGCCTGTAGTTGCACTAGCTCATCACCGCCTGCTGCTCGGTGATTCGTAAGCTGTTTCGTCTTGCACACATTCAGTTCTAAGTCTTGGGGACGGTTGTGCTCACCGACAATCATGCCCTTGTATACCCTAGTGCCAGGAGTAATGAAGA
>JANWZG010000311.1 GCA_025054735.1 Cyanobacteriota bacterium
ACGTCAACCGTGATGAAAGTTGCGGCCGGGGCACTGTCAAGTTTTCCAGTGGCGCGAGTGGTCAACCTATCACAGGCGCTAGAAATCCTAAAGCAGCACGAATTTTGGATCTATGGGACAACTACAGAACATGGTCAGTTACTCCACACGGTACAGTTTACAGGAGCCATTGCGATCGTCATTGGCTCTGAAGGTGATGGCCTTAGCCTACGGGTGCAAAAAAACTGTGATGTCCTAGTTTCTATCCCTTTAGCGGGGCAAACTGCCAGTTTGAATGCTTCTGTTGCTGCGGGTATGGTGCTTTACGAGCTTTATCGGCAGCGATTATCTAGTCGCTTATACATCAGTTTGTGATTCATTTGGATTAGAATCAGCACTGGCAGTCAAAACTCATCGGTCAAAGCCTATTCGGTTGAGAAGGATTAGTTTTCTGTTACAAAAATTAATCAGTCATGAAAAAATTTGAACAGGATAGTGTTGCTTAGCGGCTGCACTTGCTGGTAGTGCTAGTCTCAGTGGAACAGTATGAAGGAATTCTTGATAGATATCTTAGGTTCGATGGGCCTAGCTGTGTGGGTTGAAATTATAACTGCAACGCCACGTTGTACCTATTACTTCGGCCCTTTTGCTAACCCTGATGAGGCTGAGGAAGCAAAGTATGGTTACCTCGAAGATTTGCGCAACGAGGGTGCACAAGGTATTGTGGTCACAGTCAAGCGTTGTAAGCCTAAAGAACTAACGATCGCTGATGACTTGGATTCATTCCCTAGCCCAGGGACACAATTTTTTAGCGGTCAAATGTCTTAAGCTGTGATTACCTCTGGGTGTTGTGCTAGCCATTGGTCAATAGTTGAGAGCACTTGAGCTGGTATCTCCCAAGGAAATAGGTGAGCGGTTTGAGGATAGATGTGCCACTCACAGGTTGGCAGGCGGGCTGCTGTTTCTAAGCTAGAGGCAGGTGTGATATGACGATCGCTATCACCGATCAGCATTAAACATGGGCATTGGATTTGAGAGAGCAAGTCTCGACGGTCATAGCCTTGACGAATTGCTAATGATAGAGCGTTGTGGGCAAATCGAGATGTTTGCAGGTAAGCCGCTACACCAGATTCGGCCAGATAGCCGTAGGCTGTAGGTGTGTGCTGTTGCATCAAGTAGCGATACAGCGATCGTTGACCCCATTGCTCAATATTCCATAACCAACCAGGGTTCAGCCAATTGATGATAGAACTGATGCCCGTGAAGAGATAGTCTTGCCAAGTAACGGGTGGATGGTCACTGCGAGGGCAAGCTGATGTTGCCACCAGAATAAGTCCACTGATGCGCTGGGGTTGATGCAGCGCTAGTTCCATGGCCAGAATGCCGCCCAATGACCACCCCAACACCAGGCATTGACGAATGTCAAGACGATCTAGTAGGGCTTCTAGATCTAGAACATGATCAGACATTTGAAAGGGGCACCGAGGTTGGCTAGCACCATAGCCTCTGAGGTCAGGGGCGATCGTCTGCAACCGCTGGGATAAGTGTCGAGTAAACACGGCCATCGTTGCCGCAGAGCCAGGATGTCCATGTAGACAGAGGACAGGAAACCCTAAGCCATGAATTTGTGTTGCTAGGGGAAAGGGGGTAGCCATAGTCCATGTTAAACATTATTGGCTCAGTGTTCGGAGAAATCGCTGTAAACCTGTAAACAGACCTCGCTGTGCTGATTCCTGAGCCTGCTCAGTTAACGTTGAGGCTGCCAACAGACGATCTAGTTCATCACCACTTGGTTTGTGAGGTAGTTCTGTCAGTAGTTCATAAGATGAGCCATTAGGGTCGGTAGTCTCAACCCAAACTTGCCACAGTGATGGATAGCACCGCCACACAGCAGCCTTTTCTAGGGGACGTAGATAATAGCAAGACTCAATCGTGCTAAGAAAACGCTCTCGAAGCTGACGGGCTGCGTAGCCTATTCCTACAGTAGCTACATCTTCTAGCACAGGATTGAGTAAAACCACCGGACGATCGCCCGCTTCAGCACAGAGTTTTTCTACCTCTAGCACCTCCACCGAACTGGGAGCAATGACTAGACAAGCGCGATCTTCTGGCTGAAGCTTGCCTTTCAGCTCACCAATGCCACGAATTTCAAAGGCCATCGGCCCCCAATCACGTCGAGCTAGGGCAGCCGCTCCTGCATCTGGGAAATAAACCTTGAAATTAGCCCCATAATCTGCAAACACATCTAGAAACTGCTCAGCTACAGGCATTGGCTTTAGTTCTGCGAACACCAGTTCCACCTGCAACCTGGTATAGCCGTCTGCTAGAGCAGTCTTTGTTGCCACTTTGGCTTGGGTGATCGCGTCTTCTAGCGTTTGGGGAAGTTGAAGAGTTGTCATGCTGTGATGAATAGTTGTAAATACCTATTAAGGATGAGAGCAAGCCATTTCCACCTATCGCAAACGTGTCCAAACCATTGAATCTACGAATTGGTGCTAATCCTGAATATAGTCCTCACCTGTCAACAGTGCCTGTTCAGCCCGCATAAATTCTCTGCCTAAGTAGGCAGCATGGTCAAGCCGAGTTACCAGACACGGTTGGGTAGATTCAAAAATCTGAACACAAATCTCCTTGGCTGTGCGACCCGTAAATAGGGTTGTGTGTACTCGATCGACTTTGCCTTTTGCTGGAATGGGTTTACCAGTTTCAGGGTCTACAGCCAAGCCTTGATCGTTAATTGCGTTAGTGTAGTGTTTGGCACAGATTAGAGCATTTTCTCGATCAAGATAAATAATGAAATAGCCGCCTTCGTCTAGGTCAATCTGGCGACGGGAAAGCTGATCATCAATAGCCTTAAGGTCTATAATCGTCTGGGTCATATCTACTTCTGTACTCCGCAGTAATCTAGTGTAGCGTCAAACTATTCTGACAAGACTTGGTTTGTGCGCTAGTGTACATAACGGGTCAACTACTTGTACGTTAACTACAACTAAACTACGTAGCCGCTAGCCGATGAAAAAATACATAACACCTGTGGTCATGACCTGCCTCGGTATAACCTTGAGTGTGTTGTTAGGGTATCGGCCTACGGATACTAGCCTGTCAGCAAGTGTACCAATATCTCTGGAATTGCCAGCACTACAGGTTTACCCGTTACCCGCGTCTCTAGCAGCGTGGCAAGATGTTGAAAACCGTGGTGACTATTTTGATCAAATTCAACCAACAGATGTGGGGTATTTGATATGGAGGCAGTTTCCCGTGCGGGTCTATGTGGAACAGCCAGTCAGCGATCGTGCTAATGCTGCCAGAGTAGCCGCTTGGACCCAGGCTGTTACTGAAGGGATCACTGAATGGAATCGCTACTTACCCTTAGTGTTAGTGGCTAATCCAGAGCAAGCCGATATCACCATCTGGCGAGTAGTGCCACCCCTACAGCGCCAAAACCCAGGTGATGGGCGATCGTCGTTGGGCAGGGTACGCTCAGCGGAAACACGTTATCAGCTCTATAGCCACCATCAGGGTAAGGATCCACCTGTGTTAGTTCATCGCTGCTATATCCACCTAAGTCCTAACCAAACAATTCCTTACATCCGCGCTGCTGCTCGCCATGAGATGGGTCATGCCTTGGGGATCTGGGGACACAGCCCTCTGCCTAGTGATGTCATGTATTTCGCACAGGTACGCACTCCCCCACCTATTTCTCCACGGGATGTCAACACCCTAAAGCGGATTTATGAGCAACCAACCCGACTGGGAGGTCAAATCCCTACCCAACCGACTTAACCTCAAGCTTTAGAAAAAGAGATGACTGTCTGGCTGGATGTTGATCTCCATTGGTACTGCTTGTGGTTCCATGCCTAAGACACTAACTATGGCTTCAGCGGCTGTTTCAGGACGTAGCATCTTGGTACGATCGACCTTCAGGCTGATGGAATCCCAGAAGGGAGTATCAACTCCACCGAAATAAAACAGTGTTACCTTGATGCCAAAGCGACGCAATTCCTCTGCCAGGCACTTGCTAAACCCCACAACCCCAAACTTAGAGGCACAGTAAGCTGCCGCCATCGGCATAGTGTGCTTGCCCAAAATACCAACAATGTTACAGATATGTCCTTGCTTTTGATCCTTCATCACATTGGCAGCCGCTTGCATCGTGTAGAAGCTACCCTTAAGATTCACAGCTAACATTGCATCTAAATCAGCGGCTTCTAGCTTATTCCACTGTTTGAGAATGCCTGCCCCTGCTGCATTCACCAGCACATCTAGCTGACCAAACTGCTCAGTAATCTGTTGCATCAGGTTGTTGACTTGCTCAGGCTGCGTAATATCTGTTGGAATAGCAACAACTTGAGTGTTGAGTTCTTGCTCTAGGGCATTTAAGCGATCGCGACTGCGCCCTACCAACACCAACCGAGCTTGCTGGACAGATAACTTACGGGCCAACGCAGAACCAATTCCACCTGCTGCCCCTATAATTGCGACAACCTTATCGTGCATTTCTTCATGATTCTTTACAACTCCTCTTATCATACGAACTATAGCCGCACTCAGCCAGTCCGATGTTCAATGGTGTGAGACTTTTGTAAGACTTTATAGTGTGAGACTCTTTATGGTGTGAGACTTTATTGTCAAAGTCTTGTCAAAGTTTTTGGCGAGGGAGTTGCCTAGACTTCAGGCTAGTTGCGGTCAGGCTAGGGGTTGACTCACTAAATGGGCGCTAAATGGGTGATTACTAGATGGGCGATCGAGGTTGACAGTCTGTATCTAGCGGCTCAACATTAAACTGATACACGTCACTCCAGTTAGTCCACTGATTACCCACCTTTGCCCGCACTTGCCAACGCCAGTCCACAGAATTCCTATTGACAATGTAA
>JANWZG010000312.1 GCA_025054735.1 Cyanobacteriota bacterium
CCGACGGCGACGATCGCCCGTAGCACCCCTTGCCCTGAGCACTATTCTAGGTTTTCTGCTGTTCTGCACCCTGTTGAAATGGCAACTATGGGGAAATCGCTTGCTGCTCCCCTTTTACATCCTCAATGCTCCTGTGGTAGGTTCTAGTTTGGCAGCATTGTCTTCACCCCTAACTGCCTATGGATATGCTGTTTTCTCTAGGGTTAGGGTCGCGATTATAGGCTTGCTCACTACAATCGCCCTCCTTTATAGTTTCATACCGCTCTACACGTTCCTTATGGCTCTGCAACCCCCGATCGGTCTAGACAGCGTTTGGGGGAACGCCCGGCTGGCTCTCTATTTTCGAGGAGCAGGACCGCTTTTAGCAACTCCATATCATGCTGTTGTGCAGCAAGCAGCAGTCCATCACTGTGCTACAATCGGCCTCAATGTAGGTAGCAACGACTGGGAATATCCCCTGTGGGTATTAATGGCAAGCTTCCTGTCAACACCACGTATCAAACATGTCCAGGTAAACAATCTATCCCGATTTCTGCCAGAAGAATTTCCTAATCATCAATTGTGTGGAATTTTTAAGATTCGCGGCATTGCTAGTGAGTATAGTCAACCATAGAAGGTTATCTTGAAAACAAGACGTTAATGCAGTTATGACTAGGGCTGGCAAATTGTATGATTTTAGTGAACTGCTGATTTTAGTGCAACCATTAGTGCAAACCATTGAGGGGTTAGGCGAACAGGTGGTGAACTCGTTCATTCCATACGGATATTAGGCTTTTTCGCACGTCAGATCGTTAGAGTTAGTACAATTTACCACTACTCCGCCTCCACTCGGTCATGACATCTACCGCTCACTCTGCTAGCCCACTAGAGCAAGCCATCATTGTTGATCCTGTGATTGTTACACCAGCGTCCCCCCTGGGAGAAGTGGTGCTGCTGATGAACCAAGCCCAGGAAGAAAGCATCTTGGCAGCATCTGACCCCTCTAATCAGGAGAGTTATCTCCAAGTTGCACGGGCAGGTTGTGTGCTTGTGGCTCAGGATGGGGAGTTATTTGGTGTGTTTACCAACCAAGACTTGGTGAGAATGGCCGCCTCTGGGAGGCAACCTGGCAGTGTGCCTGTGGGTCAGGTAATTACACCCCAGCCTGTTAGTTTGACCCGTTCACAGCTTCAAGACCCAATTGCAGTGCTGAAATATTTCCACACGCAGCAGATTACGCACTTGCCGATCGTAGACGAGCATCGTCAGATTGTAGGTCTCATTACTACAGAAACCCTTTACCGCCAAAGCCAGTCCCTTGATTTACTCAAATCTCGCATGGTTGCTGAGGCCATGACTAAGGACGTGGTACGAGCACCGCTGGGTGTTTCGATGCTAGCGATCGCCCAGTTGATGGCTGAGCAGCAAGCAAATTACGTAATCATTACTAATACGGAAGGGATGGCTACTCTCCACCCAGAGGTGCCTGTTTATCCAGTCGGGATTATCACTAGTGAAGACATTGTGCAAGCACAGGCAATTGGCATCGATTTTGTCACAATTCCAGCTAGCGCAGTCATGAACACTCCCCTTGCCTGTCTTAGCCCTCAAGACACCCTATGGACAGCTCACCAAAAGATGCAGCGTCGTCACGCCAAACAGATGGCTGTCATTGGCTCTCAAGGCGAACTGATTGGCATCCTACATCAATCAACCCTGCATCAATATATCGAACCCGCAGAGATGTATCTGCTGGTAGAGTCGCTGCAACAGCGCATCACCCAGCTCGAAGAGCGTCAAGCAGAACTAGAGAGACTCCATAAGCAAGATCAGCAAGAACTTATTCGCTACCGCTCTGCTTATCAAAGGCTTCGCTATGAGGAAAGTAAACAACGACAACTCCTAGAAGCGGCAACTGTTGGCATTTGGGTGTTCGACAAGTCACAACAGACTAGTTTCGTCAATCATCACTTACTCACTACCTTGGGCTACACCTACGATGAAATGGTCGGCAGACCCCTATCAGCCTTCCTTGAGAGTGATGACCAAGCCACTATTCCATTACCAAACGCTGATGACTTAGTGCCGCCTGCGCTACCCATGAACGGGCATTATTCTGCGGAAACCCATGCAATTACCAAGCAAGAATTGCGACTGCGGTGTAAGGATAATTCATTTCGGTGGATGTTGATGTCTACCCAGCCGCTATATAGCAATACAAAGGATTTTCTTGGCGTTGTCACCATCCTTACGGACTTGAGCGAGACCAACTTGTTCGATCGCCAGTTGCAACGCCTCTTGAGTGACACTACCCATACTACTGGACAAAACTTTTTAGAGACTCTAGTGCAGCGGTTAGCTGAAGTCTTAGCCATGGACTGTGTATTGATTACCCAGGTACAAAACGAGCAGTTGCAAACCCATGCTGCTTGGGTCAATGGGCAACTGCGCCCAAGCATCACCTATGCCATTGCTAACAGCCCTGATAAGCGCACCCTCTACAATGGGGACTACTGCTGTGCTCAAGAGTTGCAACGTCATTTTCCTAATCTAGAGCCGGTGCTGCCCTCTGGACTAGAAAGCTATCTGGGAGTCGTGCTGCGTGCGTCTGAAGGGGAAGTGATTGGCACTATGGCTCTCTGGAGCACCAGAGCTATCCATATGACCTATAGTCTCAAAACCTTGTTACAGCTCTTTGCCCCTCGTGTGGTTACCGAGTTGAACCGCCAACGAGAACTAGATGAGCTACAGCAAACAGCAGAAAACCTGCGTCGTGAACTACAGGAGCAGAGTCTAGTCATTCAAGATGGGGAAAAGCGGTTCTGTGACATCGCTAATAGCTTGCCGGTGTTTCTGTGGATGGCGACCGAACGAGAAAAACGCTGGTTTTCTAACCGTGCTTGGACAGACTTTACAGGGCGCGATCGCTATGAGCAACTGGGCCATGGCTGGACAGAGCATATCCATGCCGATGATATTAACCACTATCTAGATGCCTATCTGGCTGCATTTGATGCCCACGAACCCCTAACAATTGAGTATCGCCTCAAGCACAAAGATACCAAAGACTATCACTGGATTGTGGATCAAATTGCTCCTCGTAAGAACCCAGATGGTAGTTTTGCTGGTTACATCGGCGTTGGTTTCGATATTACAGCCTATCGTCAGACAATTAACAGACTGCAAGAAACGTTACAGCGGCAGCAACAGGATAGTGAAAAACGCCTTGCTAACTTGACCAAAATCCTACGCCAATTTCGGAAACCACTGGCAACGATCGTCGATCAACTCAAAGCCCTAGCCAGCGATACAAGCCACCAAAGCAGCAGCCCTAGCAAGCACCTCGCTAGAATCCAGGCATCTGTGCAACAGATGGGAGAACTGCTAGAGAATGGGTTGATTGCCAATCAGATTGAAACTGACGAACTTAGCTTTAATCCACAGACTGTGAACCTAGTGCAGGTTTGTGAAGAGATTGTTAATCGGCTAAAGAACGAAAATCCTGATCATGTCTTCCGGACAAATTTTTGGCAAGAAGATATTCGGGGTGATCAGCAGCTTATGAGTGCAAGACTCGACCCTAAGTTATTGCAACGGATTTTGCAATGCTTGATTTCCAATGCAGTTAAGTACTCGCCTCCTAAAAGCACGATTCAAATTCGGTTAATCAAAGGGCTTAAGGGTCAAGATTTAGTGGCGATCGAAGTTCAAGACGAAGGTATTGGCATTCCCAAGGACATTCAATCCAAGTTGTTTCGAGCCTTTCGACGAGCACCCAATGTTGGGGATGTGCCCGGAGACGGCATTGGGCTAGTTGTGGTCAAACGCTGCCTAGATTTGCACGGAGGCGATATTACGTTTGAGAGCAAACCAGGTTGTACACTATTTCGAGTAATGTTACGGGTGCAATTTCTACGAGATGATACATCCCATGGCGGAGATACAGCAGGTCGGGGGTTGGCTACTAATTGACTGTGAAATCATCAGTGAGCCAACAGAACAATAGTAAACGAGTAAACGTTGACCCAAATTTGGGTTAATATTCCGAGCAAACATGCTAGTAGCTCTCGCTAGGATAAGGCGGCAGTGGCGATTAACTCTATTATCTGTGCACAATAATTAACTCTATTATCTGTGCACAATAATGGAGAAAAGTATGTCAACTGCCATATGGCCGAACCTTAAAACTCAATCCACTTGTGTAAGGGGTCAAGAGTTGTGCAAGCCAATTGGTCTACTGATTGCGAACAGAGCTACATTAGTGCCTTTCCTTTAGAAGGGTTTAACCAGCACTGTGTCTGCTACTCTAAGGTCAACGATTTGGTGTCCACATAGCTGGAGATAGTTGGAGATAATTCTAATAGTTCATAGGTAGTATCCTGTATGCTAATTTCTCCAAACACTTGCCTGTGCGCCTGACTTACACGTGAAGAACTGATGTTATGTGCTGATACTAGACGCTGTGAACACGATCTTAGTGATTGAAGATGAAGCCCACATTCGAGAAATCATTCAGGATGTATTAAGCCTGGAAAATTTTCATACCCTAACGGCAGAAAATGGGCGGATTGGTATACAACTAGCTAAAGAGTGTCAGCCAGACCTGATTCTATGCGACATTATGATGCCAGAGCTGGATGGCTATCGAGTATTGCAGGAACTACGTCAACATGAAGCAACGGCAAGCATCCCTTTAATTTTTCTGACTGCGAGAACCAGCCGCTCTGACCAACGTCGAGGTCGCCCAACGCCCACGTGATCACCTGCCCGTTCACCCCACTTGGCGACAGTGTCGCAGAGACAAAATTCAACCCAACAGGGAGCGTGTCTGTGACGACGACATCCCGAGCGACGCTTGGTCCAGCATTCGTG
>JANWZG010000313.1 GCA_025054735.1 Cyanobacteriota bacterium
GTCGGTAGTGACGGCTAATCACCTGATAGGCATAGTCTCCGATCGCCGCTGCCATGGTTGCCTGTTCAGTGGCAGGTGGTGATTGGTTACTTTGGACTTCTTCAGTTGCAACATGGGTAGAGTCAGCCAAGGGACTTGCATCTACATTATTAGTATCTCTGTCAGTATCTCTGGGTTCTGTGGATTGAGTGTGGTCAATGCTCATAGATATTGGGTTCCAGAATGCACACCTTAATCTAACGTTAACCAAAAAAATCCTAACTGTAGCTTGCTTCAAAGATTCATTACAAAAGCTTCCATGGCAGTACGCTGGTGGGTTCAGACATGGCTGATGTGAGGCCCAGAATGAGGACTGAAGTCCTTGCTACGCATGAAGATGGGGGCTAAAGTCCCCACTACGAACGAAGTCTTGGCTACGCATGAAGATGGGGACTAAAGTCCCCACTACGAACGAAGTCTTGGCTACGCATGAAGATGGGGACTAAAGTCCCCACTACGAACGACTACAGATGGTCTAGCTAGACCGTGTACTGAAGGTAAGGGCGGCAAGCAGCTCAAGCACGAGAATCATGCTTCTGTTCAGCAATGCTGCACTATTGCAGGGTTAGCGTTACTCATCATCTAGATCATCATCCAAATCCAAATCAATATCGTCTAAATCGTCGTCATCGTCAGGCCCAATGACTTTTGTTGCTGAGACATCGGCCCCGCCAGCCAACTGTTGCCGTATTTGCTGTTCAATGGTTTTTGCAATCTCAGGATTATCTTCTAGATACTTGATGGCGTTGTCTCGGCCTTGGCTGATATTTTCACCCTTGTAGCTGTACCAAGCACCCCGACGCACAAGGATGCCGATTTCTTCTGCTAGGTCAACAAGGCATCCCATGCTGGAAATACCTTTGCCAAAAATAATGTCAAACTCAGCAATCCGGAATGGAGGTGCTACTTTATTCTTGGCAACTTTGACCTTGGCACGAATGCCATATTCTTCCGTACCCTTCTTCAGGGTTTGAGTCCGTCGGATATCAAGCCGAACGGAGGCATAGAACTTCAATGCCTGTCCGCCAGTAGTGGTTTCAGGGTTGCCGTAGCTCACACCGATCTTTTGCCGTAGTTGATTCAAGAAGACTACTGTGCACCCTGATTTGCCCACACTGCCAGTAATTTTGCGCAGAGCTTGGCTCATGAGGCGGGCCTGTAAGCCAACGTGGGAGTCGCCCATTTCACCTTCAATTTCTGCCCGTGGCACTAGGGCGGCAACTGAGTCTACAACCACGATATCGATCGCCGACGATCGCACCAATTGATCCACAATTTCCAGGGCTGCTTCTCCTGTATCTGGTTGTGATACAAGCAGGTTGTCAATATCCACCCCCAAGTCTCTAGAGTAGAGAGGATCAAGGGCATGTTCAGCATCGACAAACGCCGCCACGCCGCCAGCCTTCTGTACTTCGGCAATAGCGTGTAGAGCCAGCGTTGTTTTACCAGAGCTTTCTGGACCATAAATTTCAATCACTCTTCCCTTTGGCAACCCGCCACCCAATGCTAGGTCTAGGGTGAGAGCACCACTGGAAATTGTTTCTACCTTCATCCGAGAGGCATCGCCCAACCGCATGATCGTGCCTTTACCAAAGGTGCGATCGATCTGAGTCAGCACCATACTCAGTGCCTTCTTGCGCTCTGGGTTGAGATTAGCGAACTGGTCAGACGAGGATTTGGTAGCCATTGGGAGCCATGCAAAAATTTGGAGTAACTGTGTGGTCACTAGGCATCCTAGTGCAGGTAAAGATGACCAAGGTATGCTGCCTGTTAAGATACGCCTTAGTGAGGATACGCATTAGTGTAGTGGAAATTCTCTGAGCAAGATCTGAGAATTACAATATTTGCCAAGGTTACTGCTTGCCAAGATCACCGTTTGCCAAGACCACCAATGGCGAGAACAAATCTAGTAAGTATAAGTGTACCAAGTTTTTCAAATGCCAAGTTGAAGATTTGTAAACTCCTGGCATTAATGTCGGCATACCAAGTATCCAAATTGGCCTATCAGTTCCCTAAAGGATCCCCTAAAGGAGATATTTTCAGAGTAAATTTACATCTAAGGTGCATAAGACAAATTTAATCAAGGCAGCTAGCTTGGGTTTACTGCTTAGTTTTTTATAAAAATTCGATTAACTCATGGGTAACTACTGCAACTGCTGGTTGACTGACAAGCCTTTGACTCAGTACGGCTAACCAGCCACTAGACGAGGACTGTCGCCTCTATCGGCAATGCTACTTAGCAAACAATCTGCACAGGTGGGCTTTGTCTATAGGGATCAAACGTTCAGCTATTAACGGCTAGATTCTTGGTGATTAGCCGCAACTGCATATAGTCCTAGGAGTTAAGTGGTTAGCTATTAAGTGTTACGCTCTCTCAGCTTATGGCAAGCAACCCTTCTAGCCATCGCGGCAATATTTTAGTGGTTGACGACATCCCAGAAAATCTCCTGTTATTGTTTGCAATGCTAAGTCAGCAGGAGTATAGGGTTCATAGAGCTGTCAATGGTCAAATGGCGATCGCGGCTGCTCAAAATCTACAGCCTGAGTTAATTCTGTTGGATGTAGATATGCCAGATATGGATGGTTATCAGGTTTGTCAGGAATTGAAGAGAAACCCTCAAACGTCACATATTCCTGTAATCTTCATTAGTGCCATGAGTCAAACTAGTGACAAGGTTAAGGGCTTTAATGTGGGTGGTGCTGACTATATCACTAAACCGTTTCAACTGGCAGAGGTCTTAGCCAGGGTGGAGAACCAGCTCAAGCTATACCGGATGCAACTGCAACTTGAACACCAAAAGCGTCAGCTTGAGTTACAAAACATTCAGTTGCAGCAAGAAGTTCAAGAGCGACAGAAAGTTGAGGCTGAGCTACAGTTGGCCAATACCAAGCTAGTGCAGTTAGTGAACCTAGATGGGTTGACCCAAGTTGCGAATCGACGGCGGTTTGATGAATGTCTGCAACACGAGTGGCAACGCCTGACAAGAGAGCAAGCACCACTGTCCTTAATTCTGTGTGACATTGATCTGTTTAAGCTCTATAACGACACCTATGGACACCAAATGGGGGATACCTGTCTGCAACAGGTGGCTCAAGTTATTCACAACAGTGCCCGCCGCCCAGCCGATTTGGTAGCTCGCTATGGCGGCGAAGAGTTTGCTGTGATTTTGCCGAATACGACTGCTGACCATGCAAGGTGTGTTGCAGAGTCTATTCGCCAACAGGTGGAAGCGTTGAAGATTCCTCACTGTAGCTCTGTCGTTCAACCCTATGTCACCTTGAGTTTGGGAGTAGCCGGCATAGTACCGACACTGGGTACAGCACCATATACTCTGATTAGCTTGTCCGATCGTGCCTTATATCTGGCTAAACAAGCAGGACGTAACCGAGTTGTACTGAATACCACTCACCTAAATCCGTCGAGCCTGTGAGCATTACATCTATCCCTTGTAATTTGCCGGTGTCATGTCTATGGTTGCAGGTGTTTGGTTAGAGAAGGGCTGGCTGCGACAAGGTTTTCCCCAGATGACGGTCTCTTGCCTATAAACTGCAATACCTGGTTTAGCCCCCTTAGGTTTGTAAACATGCTTGGGAGCAGTGTAAACGATCGGCACTTGGTCACTGTAGCGGGCACGGCTGTGGTAAGCAGTAATATCGGCTGCATACTGTAAATCAGCGTCTGTAATGTTAGCCCCGGGGGATGGCCGTAACAAGACATGGCTGCCAGGAATCTCTTGAGTGTGGAACCAGAGGTCATAGTCCCTAGCGACGCGAAACGTCAGGTGGTCATTTTGGCGGTTGTTGCGTCCTACGTACAGGTCAAAGCCGCTAGGAGTGCGATAGTGATAAAATGCCGCTTCTGACCCAGGGGTCGATCGGCGGTGAGTGTAGCCTGTATCGTCCAAATATCCTTGCTGGATTAGCTCATCACGAATTTCTTCTAGGGCAACAAGGTTTTGGTTGTGATCATCAGCCTCTAACTGCATGAGAGCAACCTCGACCTGTTCTAAGTAGTGAATTTCTGCTTGCACTGCTGTGAGCAAAGGAATAATGGCATCCTGTGCCCGTCGTAACTTTTGATGTTGCTTATAGAGGGCTTGAGCATTTTGCACAGCATTTTTCTCTGGATCAAGAGGAATAGTGATAGGCTCACCAGTCGAGAAGTCTGGTAGGGTAATGCGGGTCATTCCTGGTTGCCAAGCATGGAGGTGCGCCATGAGTAAATCTGCCTGGTTACGGAATTGATCGGCTTGGTCAGCTTGCGTGAGGCGCTGCTGGAACCCATCAGCCTTGGTGCGCAGCTTGGCCAAGAGGCCACTCAGTTTTTGACTAAGGTGATGATGCAATTGTTGAAACTGCTGCTGACTGAGGCGATCGCTATAGTACTCATCCAGTAGGGTATGAATACTGGTCACGGGTGTGCTGATGTCCCAGCCAACTACTGTATAGCCTGTAGATGTCCATCCCGGCTGAAAGGATTGGCTAGCTAATTGTTGTAGCCATTGTTGCCATTGCTGCCATAGTCGTTCCCAATCCTGCCCAGTGAGGGTATTAGTTGATTGCTCCGGATCCAGACTTGCTGATCGCGCCATTGCTGTGATCAGAGGTGTACTTAGACCCCGGTAGGTCTTCAGGAGATTTCTCCGCAAGGTGCCAGGTATTAGGGTCACTCGCTCCTGCCACTGGGATTGAGATTCCTCCAGGGTTGGGATAGCTTCGGTAAGACGGGGCGGTGGTTCGTAGGGGTCGCCAGTTTGAATCGGGCGTAGGCGAGATTGTTGAGCACTAACTTGGTGAGCAGCC
>JANWZG010000314.1 GCA_025054735.1 Cyanobacteriota bacterium
CTGATTGAAATTGCTTATCATGAGCATGGATCAAGCCTTAATTCTTGCAAAACATTGAATTCAAATTCACTGCTGACAGATTCTACTAGTCTTCAGTTAAAACTAAATACACTGGAGGGGCAAGAACACTACTTTAGGTTGTGATTGTTTTAGATTGTGATTGTATGGGGGTTGTTGTATGGAAGCTATTGTGTGGAGGTTGCTACAGAGAGCCATAGAGAACCACTGTGGAACCGTCAGATTGTAAGGGGTTGCCAGATTGTCATCGTTCAGCAATGATGACCACATAAAATGGCGGTACACTTGGTATCAGTTTGGGAATGATAGTGTCTGTAGCAATACTTTATAGCATTACATTGACAGCACTTGAAGGCATGTGGGTTATTGACGGCATAACTGCCGTGTTGAGAGATCAACTTAAAAATCCATGATCTAAAGCTGAGTTCAACGGTTGGAAGTTGTCGAATTTAGGAGCACGATCGTGCAAGCAGATAAGCAACAACAGATTATTGGCTATTTTATTGAAGAAGCAAACGAGCATCTCAATACGCTGGAAGATGGTCTCCTGAATCTTTCCAAATCTATTGAGGATCCAGAGAGCATTAACGAGATGTTTCGTGCTGCCCACTCGGTTAAGGGTGGTGCCGCTATGCTGGGGTTTAGCAGCATTCAAAAGACAGCCCATCATCTAGAAGATTGCTTAAAAGTTCTAAAAGAGCAGCCTGTGCCCGTTGATGAACGCCTTGTAAGTCTTTTCTTGAGTAGCTTTGATACCCTTAAAACCCTGACAGAGGAACTCCAAGCTCCCTATGGACTGCAAGCAGAAAAGGCTAATGAGATTGTTAAGGCTTCGGAGCCAACTTTTTCAGAGTTAGAGCGATATTTACAGCAGTTGACAGGTAGGGAAGTAGCTGAAGAAGCATCTGCTCTGGCTGCTGATTTTATGCCTCGTGTCATGGGGGTGCTCCGACAAATGCTGGCGATCTTTAAGGAACCCGATAATGCTGGAAATCGGCAGAAGCTACAACATGCTTGTAGTCAGCTGAGTCAACTTGCTGCAAGCGAGAGTGCGTGGCAAGCAATTGTGCAAACTGCTACTGCTGCCTTGACTAACCCGGCCAACTCTTATCAGGTCTTGGCACCTGTTGTTATCAAAGACCTGAAGCAAGCTGCTGAGCTGCTACAGGCTGGCAGGAAAGCAGAGTTAACTGCTAGCCAAGCCTTGCAGAAATTAGCTAGTACCCCAAGGGCTGGTGCTTCCAAAGTAGAAGCTAACACTACCTCAGCCCCAACGGCATCTGCTACAGCGACTGTGCAGGTACCATTGGAACCTAGGGCAGCGGCTAAGGTGCTGGTTAAGTCTTTCAATCGTCAACAACTTACTGAATTAGCTAAGCTGTTAGTTGCAGTTGTAAAACAGCAAGCATAGTCTATGGCTCAGGTTGATCTGCACTGGCTGGTTACAAAGGCTGCATCATTACCCCTGTCATCATTGGTAGCTGCGATCGGGTCACCTGTTACTATTCACAGTGCCGATGGAGCGGTGTTAGCTGAATATTCTGGCCGTCACCTATCGGCAGCATTAGAAGCTGAACTAGGGTGCTACAAAATCATAGCTGGTGACCAAGAGCTAGGCTGGGTACTGGGTGGTTATGGATCAGATGCGATCGCTGAATTCCTCAGCTACACGGCTGAATTACACTTGCACATCAGTAACCTATCCTTACAAGTTGACACCTTAAAGGGAGCGCGTCCAGTGGCAGAGATTACTGAAGATGATTACTTTCAGAAACTTCAACGTCGTGTCAAGCCATTCAAACCGATTAAGTCCTTGTCTAAAGATTAGGATCTACACTCTACTAGTTACCTTGGCCTATGACCCCAGATAGTATTGGGCTGGTTTTTAAAGCTCTACAGTTTGCTGCTCTGAAACATCGAGATCAGCGCCGCAAAGGATCTGAAGCGGCTCCGTATATCAACCATCCCATAGCTCTCGTGCACTTGCTGTGGCATGAAGCTGGTGTGCAGGATCCGGCTGTGTTGGTGGCAGCCTTGCTCCATGACACCGTGGAGGATACCCAAACCAGCTTTGCCGAGTTAGAGCAGGAGTTTGGGGCAGACATTTGTCGATTGGTGGGTGAGGTGACCGACGATAAATCACTGCCAAAGCAAGTGCGTAAACAGTATCAGATAGATCACGCACCCTACTTGAGCGATCGTGCCAAGTTAGTGAAATTGGCAGATAAGATTTGTAATATACGAGACTTAACAACATCTCCTCCGCTTGAATGGTCAGACGAGCGTCGCTACGAATATTTTGAGTGGGCTAAACAGGTAGTTGATCGCCTACGAGGTACCCATCCGGGCCTAGAATCTCTGTTTGATCAAGCCTATCAAGCCGGGATCGCCTTGAGTTCACGATCGCTGCAAATCTAGCAGTTCATTGTGAGCATCGTCAGTCATAATGAGGAATTGCAGTTGACGAGGTTTAGCTATGCCCAGAACCCCCAGTGAGTTTTCTGTTCACCTGCTATTTGAGGGTGGGCACCGTGAAGAGATACGGTTCCCTAACATTCAAGAATTTCAAAAGTGGTATAGCGGTGAGGTTGTGCCTAAGTCTACATCTATGGATTTCATCACGGTTCCAATCAAGAACATTCAAGGTGAATACATGGTTGCGCGTCCAGCCAAGATTCTAGCCATTCGGGTTGAGCCAGTCTTTAGCTCTAGCATCGATCGCTACAGCGAGTAGTCTGCGAGTACTCTGTTCTAGAATAGTCAGCGGTGGCGCTAAGTGATGCAATGGCTTCTTAACCATGGTGTGCTGGTAGTTATTATCACCCTATCGTTAGCCCTAGGTCGTGTTTTCACGTCTACAGCTAATTCAGATTCCACGACTAATTCAGCATCGCCAGCCTCGATTCCCTCACCTGTAGCTCCATCGACCCCTGCACTGCCTCTGCGTCTGCTGTCGATGGAACAGTTTCCGGCTTCGATTGCCCAAGACGAGCAATTGTGGCAGCCCTCCAGGCACGATCGTGCTGCTCTGTTACGGGCGATTGACCACAGCTTGAGATACCTGCAAACACCAGCGGCGATCGCTGCCTACCGCTCCTATCCAGTACCGGGGATTAGTCGAGAGCGGGTACAACGGAGCTTAGAGCGATTTCAGCAGCTCGTGCAGACCAGTCGCTCTGCCCAAGAGTTAGCTGCTGCTGTGCGGCAGGAGTTTGCCGTGTACCAGTCTGTGGGCAAGGATGGTCAAGGCACAGTTATGTTCACAGGGTACTTTGAGCCAGTGTATTTAGCGAGTCGCCAGCCTACGGCTGAGTTTCGCTATCCGCTCTATCGCAGGCCGCCAGACTTAGATACATGGACAAAACCCCACCCTACCCGTGCCCAGCTAGAGGGGATTGATGGTCTACAGGGCGATCGCGGGCGGCTCCGGGGGTTGCAGCTTGTGTGGTTGCGCGATCGCTTGGAAGCGTTTCTTGTGCATGTTCAAGGGTCGGCTCGGTTGCGGTTGCCCGATGGCAGGGTGATGACCGTAGGCTATGCTGGTCGTACAGAACACCCCTACACAAGTATTGGTCGGGAACTAGTAAAGGATGGCAAGTTGCGCCTTGAGGATCTAACCTTGCAGACACTGGTAGCCTATTTTCAACAACATCCAGAGGAGTTGAATCGCTACTTACCCCGCAATCGCAGCTTTATTTTCTTTCGCGAGACAGACGGACAAGAACCAACGGGAAGTTTGAGTGTGCCTGTGACTGCTGAGCGCTCGATCGCCACTGACAAGTCCCTAATGCCACCAGGTGCCTTGGCCCTCATCCACACCCGCTTGCCTACTACTAGCATCACAGCACCCTCTCAACAACCCTGGGTAAGTCGCTACGTGCTAGACCAAGATACTGGTAGCGCTATTCGTGGGGCTGGTCGGGTTGATATTTTCATGGGCACTGGCAAGCAGGCAGGCGATCGAGCTGGTGTGATCAACTCTCCTGGTAGCTTATACTACCTACTACTGAAGGAATAGTAACCAACAGGTCGAGTCAGCCGGAAAAATTCTCAACCAATTTATTTCGGCCTTTAGGTGTCAGCAGATGGGGGATGGTGACTAAGCCAGTCAATGACTTGGTGGCCTAGCTGCGTACCGTTCAGGAGGTCAATTTCCCGTACCCCAGTGGGGCTGGTAACATTTACTTCTGTCAAGTAACCACCGATGACATCGATACCGACGAAGACTAGACCATCGCGGCGTAGGACAGGGGCAAGCTGAGCGCAAATATCTCGTTCTCGATCGCTGATGTCTGTCCGGGCAGCGCGACCTCCTACAGCCATGTTGCCTCGAAACTCGCTACCTGTGGGAATACGATTCACAGCGCCGATCGGCTCCCCATTCAGCAAAATAATTCGTTTGTCACCCTCCTTCGCGGCTGGCAGATAAACTTGCACCATCACGGGTACCTTGCCTTGCTGCGTGCTAATTTCCACTAAAGAGTTAAGGTTACGATCGCCCGCCTGCAAGAATAGAATCCCCTCGCCTGCCTTGCCACCTAGTGGCTTGAGTACTGCTGTGCCCTTTTCTTCTACAAAGGCACGGATAACCTGTTTATCAGCCGTCACAATGGTTTCTGGAATGACTTCTGTAAATTGCAAAGCGTACATTTTTTCGTTAGCAGCACGGATCCCACGGGGAGAATTGATTACCCATGTTTTAGTGGGATCGATGTAGTCCAGAATGTAGGTTGCATAGAGATAGGGCACTGTCACAGGTGGGTCTGTACGCATAAACACCCCGTCCATCACCTGCAAGCTCATCATCTGGGGTTCTCC
>JANWZG010000315.1 GCA_025054735.1 Cyanobacteriota bacterium
AAGCGCTGGGCTTCTAGGAGCTTATTAGCCTGTTCTAGCTCAGCCAAGCGCTCTTGCAATTCTTGGGCAATAGCTTCACAGGCAGCTTGCAGGCGTTCTTCTGGGGTCACAAAGTGACGAGCAGGATAAATATTCACAGTTTGCAGACTTTGGAGAGTCACGCCAGTGATGGGGTCAATGTAGCGAATGGCATCAATCTCATCCCCAAAAAACTCGACCCGAGTCACTCGATCTTCATAGGAAGGGCCGATTTCTAAGACATCGCCCTTGACTCGAAACCGTCCGCGCCCTACTTCTAAATCGTTGCGCTCGTATTGCACGTTAGTCAAATCTCGCAAAATTTGGCGTTGGTCAGCCTCCATGCCCACTTCTAGCTTCACGGCAGCATTTAGATATTCTGAGGGAATCCCCAAGCCATAGATACAACTAATGGAAGCGACAACAATTACATCTCGACGCTCAAACAGCGATCGCGTAGCTGAGTGCCGCAACATATCAATCTCGTCATTGATAGCAGCCGTCTTAGCAATATAGGTATCAGTAACAGGAATATAAGCCTCTGGTTGGTAATAGTCGTAATAGCTGATGAAATACTCCACAGCATTGTGGGGAAAAAACTCTCGTAACTCATTGCAGAGCTGAGCTGCCAAAGTCTTGTTATGGGCCAGCACTAGGGTTGGCTTGCCAATCCGATCAATGACGCGGGCAATTGTGTGGGTTTTACCGGTGCCTGTTGCTCCCAACAACGTTTGAAACCGATGTCCAGCTTCAATACTGGCAACCAGTTGTTCGATAGCCTGGGGCTGGTCGCCAGCAGGAGCAAAAGGAGCTTCGATTTGAAAAGAGCCGATCGTGGCTGGCCGGGGCGATCGCCGCCGCTTAACAGGTGGTGGCGCAGCATCTCCCCCCAACACTGCGTCTACTGCTGCCGGAGCCAGACCAGTCAAAACATCCAACGCATCAGGAGGCGAACCCACCCCTCCTAGAACTGCATCAGTCTTCTTCGGGCGGTTTTGCCGCTTGCCCATACCATTTTCACAACCTTAACAATTTACCTGTACTAATCTATCAAGAATTCCTGAAGTTGTCTCTCGAACAGAAGGTTTATACTAATTCTTCAAACCATCACTACAGATAGCTGGCAGTAAAGACTTGAATCCATACTAGGAACTGATAGGTTGTGTGGCTAGCTTTTGGAGAAATGGTATTAGAACAGTCTCTCAAACCAGTAGGATTTCAGACATAGTTGCCACAGTCTGTAGTTACAGTTTGACATAGACCGCACCACAATAGATCGCACTACAGAAGATTGCACTACAGAAGATTGCACTACAGAAATCGCAACACGGTAGACCGCACTACAAATAATCACACCACTCCAGTTAACGCTAGACCTCCAGCCTAGGTAAGGCTCGTTTGAGTCGCTGTATACAAGCATTACCGTAGCGTCTAACGCTAGCGCTAGGCCCAACCTGTTGAATACACCAGTCACCACCATGCTGCCAAGCCCTGGTTAGGTGAACTCCATAGGCTAATATCCCAATACCTCCTAGTGCTAGCAAGTAGAGTAGCGAAGCGGTCACGCACTGGGGTGGCCTAATCTGGCGATAGATCGTCATGATTTCGTCAAGTGAAGAGTTTTTCTAGTATAAGTCCACACAGGCAACGCTTGTTCTATTTATGTAACCACAGTTTAGCTGCTAGACAAGTTTACGGCTATTTCTGCGGTAAAACTGTAAAAGGCAACAAGAAGCTCTCCTGTTGCCAAATTAATGCGACTTGTCCCCTACAGGTAGGACGATCGCCTAGTCGATGGTGATCAACCATGTGCCAACATAGCGCAGCAGGGGCAAATCTCCAGGTGATTGAACACTGGCATTGAAATAGAACATGCCCCCATAGCGAGGGTTCTTCACATTCGACAGGTGGACTTCTAACGCTTGATTAGCTCCGATCGTTTCTACAGGTTCAATCACTAGGCGACGGTTTTCTTGATCCCAGGTTACAGGTTTTAGGGCAACTTCGCGATCGCGAACATAGACTTGAATGTTATTGACATCAAAGCTACCTGTGAAATAGTCAGGATAGGCAATCGTAATTTGAGATACAGCCGTATTCAACTCTCGACCGGGAATCCGCAGCCGATAGCGATCAAAATTATCCGCTCTACCACCGAAATCTAGCCGGTAGTTTAGCTCTTTAGGGCACCGCCCTGTCCAGCAGAGGGTTAGTCCAGGCAACCCTTGAGCTTGAGTCACCATAGGCAAGCCTGCTACTAGACAACCTGCTGTCGCCAACGACGCTAATAGGGCATTGCGGAATGTTTTGCCGAAAACCATAGTGGTTACACCTGTCATATCTTGCAACTCATGATGCTAAGAATTTTATCAATTCCATAAGCACATCAACAGACGGTTATCAGTGATGAAAAGTTGCACGTAACTTCACTGCCAGTTTAACCGCTCACAGCTATTGTCATAAGGCGGCTGGTGTTAACAAAATCAACTGCTGCGTTTGCAGCGATCGTACATCAGCCAAGGTTGCATCCACCGTTGATAACAGCTCTGCTACTGCCTGCTGCCGCACTTGGTTGCCAGCACAGGCCAACAAGAACTGCCACTCTGCATTGGGCAAACTAACGACCTGATAGTCTTGGTTAAAAAATTGAGGGCTATCTTGCCATCCTTGAATGCAAGGGCTTGGTTCTGGGATAGCAGACAGCAAGGCATCATCCTCTGTCCACTGGTGTCGAGGGAGGGGATTACGCCCTAGAAAAAACTCATAATGGGTGATTGCCTGTGGATCCAGCAACTCAACTAGCCGATAGCGCTGACGATCGGTCAACTGGTGCGCTCGTTCCATCAGTTCAGGTGCTGAGGCAATTAAGCGCTCCAACTCCCAGGTCTGAGGGTTGGAAAAGCCCAGAAACTCCAGTCCTGATGCATCAATTAACTCAAACAAGGTAGGAATAGTGTAGTCAATCTCTTGGGGATGCACATACATGTCAGCAAAGTAAGCATCCCGTTGATTGTCCCATGACCACCGTTCTTGCTCACGTTGCTTCAGCCGATTGTTCTCTGGTAGAGCCGCAAACAGTTGCCGACCGACAGCAACACCATCAGTGTAGTCTCCACGCCGATTGCCTTGTAAGAGAGCGATCGCCTCTTGCATCAATCTAATTTCCCAGCGTCCCAATTCACCATACACAAAGATATGTAAAATACCCCCCGGAGCTAGCTTGCGGGCCAATGCTTGCAGACCAGCAATGGGATCAGGCGTATGGTGCAGTACCCCCACACAATTGATAAAATCAAATTCACCTGGCAACTGATCCACATCAAACAAACTGAGGTGATGAAACTCGACCCGGTTTGCTCCTGACTTCTGACAGCGCTTCTTTGCAACTGCTAGCGCCTCTGCACTTAAATCAATCCCTACCACCATAGCATCTGGATTGAGATGTACCAGATACTCTGTGCCAACACCAGTTCCACACCCTGCGTCAAGAATTCGCGCATTAAGACGTTGAGGTTTTCGTCCAGTGCAAAAATTATAGGCCGTCAGCCAATTCCAGCGCCAGTTATAGCCAGGAGGTGGCTCATCTAACAAAGGTTCTGGCGGAAACGGGTAAGTGTTGTAGAGTTTAGCAACAGCAGCACTGATGGCTTGAGGATCAGACATGACTATGGGTCTTATGACATGACTACAGGTTAGCAACACTAGAAACAAGGCAACCACAACCTAATAGTTGTAGTTGCAGGTTGTAGTTGCAGGTTAGGTCAGAGCCGAGTCCAGATGCCATAAGCATCCCTAGGCTCTTTATGATTCATACCCTCTTAATTTAAGATATGGAAAGTAGCATGATCTAGTTTCTAGCTGTGCTGCCAGCCGATGTTGTCATGAAATTGCTAGTTGAGGTTGATTGGGTCGATGTCAATGGATGTGATGGAATTTTTTCAGCTCAGCACAGGGACGTGGCGATCGCAACGCACCACTCATCATCTCGCCTTCAGACAAACCGAAGCCGGTGAATCAGAAATTCAGGTTGAAGCTCTAAGTGCTGATCACCCCAAAGTTGTGGAAATCTGCGCTATTCACAATGTAGATCCTGCCCTAGCGATCGGTGGTGCCTTCGTATCATGGCATGGTTCTATGGGATGGGATAAAGAGGATGAAAATCATCAAGGCACAACTGTCTTTGCCCTCATTCCAGATGCTGACCAACCCCGGCAGGGCACTCTATTGCGAGAGCGAGGCTATGCAGAAGTTGTTCCCGTTGCAGGGCAGTATTATATCGACGACGAGGATGGCCTAGTCTTAACCACTGACTATGAAACCATGAGTTCGATCGAGCGCTTTTGGTTTCCCAGTCCCAACGTTAGAATGCGCACCAGCACAGTAAAACGGTTTGGTGGATTTAGTACTGCCACCTTTTGTACCGAGGTGCGAGTTACCGACGCGCCAGAACCTTCCCCTAGCCCTTATGAATCCAGCGCACCTGCCAACCATGAGTCAGGCCCTAGGGATTCATCATCTCACTTTTCCTTCTTAGGCTGGTAGATTTTGACTGAACGATTACTGGTGCCAAATCCTGATGCCTTTATTCAGGGGTTAGACTACCTTTACCATGTTCGTAGTTTGGCCCTTACCCCTGATCTAGTCGATTTGGTTTACGACCCAGTTAACCGCCGTCCAGTTTGTGCCTGGATTGGCCACCACATTAGTTCAGTCAACAACTACCTCAGAACTTGTCTCCAAGCTTGCCACAACTGCTTTCACCCGTGGGATCAGCCCTCTGTACAAGTTCTAGCTGCACCACTAGCTC
>JANWZG010000316.1 GCA_025054735.1 Cyanobacteriota bacterium
TTGCTAGCTCGATCGGATTTTTCACCCGTGACACATTGATCACACCACTAAACCGCTGCTGAGCACCACTCATCAAAGATGCACTCATGCGAATTTGCCCATCAGACTGCAAGACTGAGCCTGTACCTGCGTTAAAGCGCGGATCATCCTCCAACAGCCGACATCCTAGAACAACAGCATCCTCAGCCGTGCTCCCAGCCTCCAAAACAGCAACAATCTCGTGCAAAATGCGGTAGAGAGATTGGCGCACAGCATCTGCTCCACCCTTGGTAGTTAGTGAACTGCCTGCACCCCCATGGATAATAACCTTTGGTTGGATCACCGTCTAACCCTCATCTGTCTTGTTCAGCTAACAGGAAATAACTCCTTTGTGATTGTGCCACGGTTAGGACGAGTTCACACAGCAGCAGACATATTCAGCCGAGTAGACAGATCAATTCGATCGCCCGGTTTTGGACAAATGAACTGCGTTGTTGGAGACTGCTGGGCCAGTGCCGCACTAAACTCCTCAGTCCCGCCTTTAGCCTGCAAGATAGATAATAACAGTCCTTCAAAGGTCACATCGCCACCAGCGGCTGTCGGCAACATCACCTGCGGCTGTAGCCATTCCACTGCCTGAAGAGCGGTAGTATTGCCCTGAATGATCGGGCCAAGAAATGGAATCACCAAATCAACAACAGGGGTAATAACAACATTAATCGGTGCAAACTGCCGAATATCAGATGAGTGATAGCCATGGGGTTCATAGTACAGACTAGTGCCAACTTCTAGGTCACGTAGGATGTAGCCATTTTCGATGGTGAAAGGGCCAATGGGTGAACCGGGAACAGCTCGAATTTCAACCCGATCGGCTATAGTCATCACGCTGCCATGAGTTAAGGTCGTTATAGTCTTAAACCCCAGATTTTGGGCGACTTTAGCTGCATTCGGTGATCCCACCACAGGAATATCTTTGCCTAGTTGTTGCAACGTAGGAGGATGAGCATGGTCAGGCAACCCCTGGGAGAGAAGAACTAAGTCAATATTGCTAGGAATAGCTCGTGGTTTGGGACGATCGCTCTTGAATAGCCACGGCATACTGCCAAACACCAAAGGGCCAACCAACCAGGGATCAAGTAAGATCCGCTGTCCTCCCATTTCAATCAGCCAACTGTTGCTGTCTAGCCAGGTTAGATACATAGTCCAAATCGGGTACGTTAACAATCGTGTTAGCTTAACCAGCTCACGGAAAACATGCTTAACAATCTGAATACCTTAGATTATAGAGTTTGGTTATCGTTCCTGTCTCAAACGTAGCGAGCATGAGCATTAGAGTTTACGGCAATCGATCCCTAAAGACGCGACCTGGCACCTTAACTCGACCAACATCAGCCAAGGTCAGAGCAGCCTTGTTTAATATCTGGCAGGGGCGGATTGAAGGCTGTCGATGGCTAGACCTGTGTGCAGGTAGTGGAGCTATGGGCGCAGAGGCTCTTGGGCGAGGGGCTGCTATAGTGGTTGGCATCGAGCAAGATAGCCGAGCCTGTGCCGTAATTCGTCAAAACTGGCAACAAATGGCGACCGCGACACAGCAGTTCAAGGTGTTGCAGGGTAATGTGCTCAAGCGACTACCTAATATAGCTGGTGATACAGGAATAGACCAATTTGATTGCATCTATCTCGATCCACCCTATGCCAGCGACCTGTACGAAGCAGTATTGAAAACGATCGTAGACCACAACTTACTAGCTCCAGATGCTGAAGTAGCGGCTGAACATGCTATTGCTGATGCCGATCGCATTGCTGCCTTGGCTCCGCAATTGGGATTAACGCTCAGTCGGCAGAAGCACTATGGTGAAACTACCGTGAGTTTTTTTGGCCTATAGATACCTTTATTTCAGTAAACTCTTTAATCGCAAGGTAGCCTAGAAACCTGCTTAGCAGACAATAGCAGCAAACATCTAGATGATTCAACGCAACCATAGCCAGCACATTTCACATATAGAGTTTCTATGCAGAGGCTTAATGTGTAGTGCTTTCAACGATTGCAGGGATTTGCTAACTATTGTTGCAGAGTATTCACACATGCAGCAACTTACTGCAAACTAAAGGTCAGATGGGCAGTGTCTACCCATCTGACTGTTACGTTTCGTTACAAGGAATTATTATAACCTATGACTACTACCGTACAACGTCGCGAAAGCGCGAGTGTTTGGGAGCAGTTTTGTAATTGGGTTACTAGCACCAACAACCGACTTTATGTTGGTTGGTTCGGTGTCATTATGATCCCAACTCTGCTGACTGCTACCATCTGCTATATTATTGCCTTCATTGCTGCGCCTCCCGTAGACATCGATGGCATTCGTGAGCCTGTGTCAGGTTCCTTGCTATATGGCAACAACATCATCTCTGGTGCAGTTGTGCCTTCTAGCAATGCGATCGGCCTTCACTTCTACCCCATTTGGGAAGCAGCTTCTATGGATGAGTGGCTGTACAATGGCGGCCCTTACCAGTTGATTGTTCTCCACTTCTTGATTGGCATTTCCTGTTACATGGGTCGCCAGTGGGAGTTGAGCTACCGTCTCGGTATGCGTCCTTGGATCTGCGTTGCTTACAGTGCTCCCTTGTCTGCTGCCTTTGCCGTATTCTTGATCTATCCTCTGGGTCAAGGTTCCTTCTCTGATGGTATGCCTCTGGGCATCTCCGGTACCTTCAACTTCATGATCGTGTTCCAGGCAGAGCACAATATCCTGATGCACCCCTTCCATATGCTGGGTGTAGCAGGTGTATTCGGCGGTTCTCTGTTCTGCGCGATGCATGGTTCTCTGGTAACCTCCTCCTTGGTACGTGAGACCACCGAGAACGAGTCTCAGAACTACGGTTACAAGTTCGGGCAAGAGGAAGAGACCTACAACATCGTTGCTGCCCACGGCTACTTTGGTCGTCTAATCTTCCAGTATGCCAGCTTCAACAACAGCCGCAGCTTGCACTTCTTCTTGGGTGCATGGCCTGTAGTTGGCATCTGGTTCACCGCTCTGGGCATCAGCACCATGGCGTTCAACCTGAACGGGTTCAACTTCAACCAGTCTGTATTGGACTCTCAAGGCCGTGTGATCAACACTTGGGCAGACATCATCAACCGTGCCAACCTGGGTATGGAAGTGATGCACGAGCGCAATGCTCACAACTTCCCTCTGGATTTGGCTGGTGGCGAAGTAGTGCCTGTTGCTCTGCAAGCGCCTAGCATTCATGGCTAATTGGGGATCATGGTGAGTCTGTGCTGTTAACGCATGTTGACTCGTCGAAGAGCGCCTCTCAGTTGGAGGGGCGCTTTTTTATGGAATAGTGAGTAATTGATAATGTTAGTTGCTGGTGTGGATGAGGTTGGGCGAGGTGCACTATTTGGCCCTGTGGTGGCAGCAGCAGTCATTTTGCCCCCTGATGCTGAGATGGAGTTGCGCATGGCTGGGGTAACCGATAGTAAGCAGTTGTCTGCATCAAAGCGAGAGCAACTTGTGAGTAAAATTCGAGCGCTGGCGATCGCCTATGGGATCGGAGCAGCCTCCGTGGCAGAGATTGACCAGCTCAATATCTTGCAAGCATCACTTCTTGCCATGCATCGGGCAGTTCGCAAGCTGCGTCCTCAACCAGACCTATGTCGAATCGATGGCAACCAACTAATTACGGGATTAACGATTCCGCAGCACGCGATCGTCAAGGGTGATCAAACAGTACTAGAGATTGCAGCCGCTAGTATTTTGGCAAAGGTATGGCGCGATCGCTTGATCATCCGCCTTGCTGCCCGCTACCCTGATTATGACCTAGCTAGCAACAAGGGCTACGGCACAGCACGCCATCGTTATGCACTTCAACAGTTGGGAGCATCACCATTTCATCGGCGATCGTTCAAGCTCTGGTAAGGTGCAACGACAAGCTAGGCTAGGCTCATATACCAAGAGAAATACTCAGAAGGAAGTAAAAAGTCGAACATAAGCTATGGGAGTACACGGGTACTATTATATAGCTTGGATAACGTCTTGAAGGATTGCCCACAGTGGTGGCAGAAGCAGGGCACAACCCACAAGCACGGCAATGAGTGCTGAAATGAGTACTGCTCCAGCCGCACAGTCCTTAGCAATGCGGGCTAGGTCGTGATAATGCTGTTTAACGGTAAGATCGACTACTGACTCGATCGCGGTATTGAGCAACTCCATAGCGAGTACTGCTCCGATGGTTAGACCAATAATGGCAACTTCGACCCGCGTTAGGCGCAGCAAAATTGCTAACGTGATTGCCAAAACTCCTAATATGACATGAACTCGGAAGTTGCGCTGTGTCTGAAAGGCATAGGTCAACCCTGAGAAAGCGTACTTAAAGCTAATGAACAGGTTAGTTGCTACTTTCCAGGAAAACTCCCGGTTTGGTTTGGTCATGGGTATCGGATGCGATCGTAGCAGTTGTGAAGCCAACAAATCATGAGACATAAGCACTTCAGATCATAAACCGTGGACGGATCAAACATGGATTTAAACCGCAGTTTTACACCGATAACAGCCCTATGCCCCGCAGTAAGTGTGCTTGCTGATTTAACATTCTTTTTAGACTCTCGTCGTCGGGATGATCCCAACCCAACAAGTGCAACAAACCATGACTAGCTAACCATCCTAGTTCGCAGACAAGGGAATGACCTTGCTGATTGGCCTGTTGTTGCGCTGTCTCAATTGAAATCACGATATCACCTAGATAGATAGGCTGCAATTCCAATGCCTCTGGAGGAAGAGGGCAGGGATCGTCTAACGTAGCAAACGCCAACACATCAGTAG
>JANWZG010000317.1 GCA_025054735.1 Cyanobacteriota bacterium
CAATGCTTGCACCAGCGACAACTAATGCCGGGGTTTTTAGCCTTGATACTTCAGAGGTATAGGCGATCGCCGCATCCACTTCTAAGGCCAGTGCTAGCTTGGCAATGTTGACATCGCTATCTAGGTTGCCCTCACCAGCCTTGAGATAAGACGAAACATCATAGCTGTTCATCGCCCGCACAGGGTTGCCACCTAAGCTGCGGATGGCTGCTGCCAAAGCATCTCGATGAGCCTTATGGTCTGCTTGGTTACGCAATGCCAAGGCTAAAACAGCTTTACCCACATCCGTTGAACTCAACTTGCTGGCAGCAAAGCCATAGGCCCAGATGGCTTGGTGCTCATAGAATAGAGCACCATTGAGGATGGTAATGTCGTTGCGTTTGTCAGCAGGGGTTGCGGCAATGCTGGCCTCTGGCTTGAGCATTGATAACCCTAGAGCGCTGGATGCACCTGCGATCGCTCCACCAACCAACAAGCTACGACGAGACAGTGCATTCATAACTCGATTGCTTTGCATGGGTATCTCCTGAAGAAAGTCGGCAGGCTCCATCAATGATGAGAAGCCCTAGCCTGTGATCTGCTTAGTATTACGCCATGGTCATAACCTTGGATCTCTAGCGTTAAGTCCTCACCACGAGCCTTAATAGCCATCAATTTGTCCGAATGCCATTTCTCCAAAAGCCAGCTACATAACCTACTCATTCGTAGCAAGAATTTAAGTCCTTACCACCAATCATCTGTAGCGATAGTTTGGAGAATTGATATGACAACTAGTTTTTTGCTTTTTTACTATAGGTGCTAAGCTGATCGCCGACCCACTACCAACCGTGAGACGATATTGGTTGTCAATACGAGCAAGACCAGCACTAAGGCGGCTGCCCAAGCTAGCTGTTGTTGATTTTGGTAGGGCACGGTTGCAAAGGTGTAAATCAACATAGATAGAGTAGCTACGGGTTGCAGTAAACCTTGGCGGGGCTGGAACCAAAACTGACTGAACAGTGCTGTAAATAGCACAGGGGCTGTTTCGCCCGCGGCACGAGCAATGCTTAACATCAGGCCAGTGGTAATGCCAGGAAGGGCTGCTGGTAGTACGATTTGGAGTGAGGTTTGGAATTCGGTGGCTCCTAGAGCGATCGCTCCCCAACGGATTTCGTCGGGTACTGATCGCAACGATTCAGTTGCCGTGCGCACAATCATCGGCAGCATTAAAATTCCCAGGGCAATTCCCCCTGCCAGCACCGAAAACGTGCCTGTTCCCACAACCACGAGACCATAGGCAAACACCCCAATGACGATTGCAGGCACACCACTTAACACATCAGCACCAATGCTCACTACCCTCGCAAATGTGGTGTCACGGATGACTTCTGACAGGGCAATGGCTGCTAACACGCCGATCGGTGCACTGATGAGCGTAGCTAGACCCACAACCATGAGTGTGCCCACAATCGCATTGCCAATGCCGCCTCCAGGCACAAGTGGTGGTGGTGGCAGTGATGTCAGCAACTCTAGGCTAATGTGGGGTATGCCGTTGAGGATGACGTAACCTAGTACAGCCATCAGGGGAATGAGGGCTATCACAGTCGCCACCAGGGCCAAGCTAGTCAGGGTAGCAGAGAGTAACGATCGCACGGCGTAGCGCCACGACCATCCTATGCCCGTAGGGAAACCCGACTCACGACGGTTAACTGCCCAGAATGCTGCCAACCACGACTGCAAACGAGACTGTTTAGACAATTTAGGAGTATGCTGCGGATGAGCCGCTGGGGACAATGGCGCAGATTGTTGTTGTAGACCCAATCGAATCGCTTCTGCCAATCCATTCACGAGTAAGGTAATACCGAATAACACCAAGGTGGCGTACATCAACGCGGCAATCTGGTCATCCTTGGCAGCAGTAAACTGATTGGCCAACAAGGATGTAATTGTGGAGCCAGGAGCAAAGATAGAGGGAGAGATGATGTTGGCTTCACCAATTAGCATGGTCACGGCCATGGTTTCTCCCAGTGCCCGCCCTAATGCCAAGACAATGCCAGTCAGAATACCGGGAACTGCGATCGGCACAGTTACCCACATCAACACTTCCCAGCGAGTTGCCCCCACGCTATAGGCCGCCTGACGCACATCTGAGGGCACAGCCAATAGGGAATCTCTAGCAATCGCAGCCATGATAGGCAGGATCATGACTGCCAACACTAGACTGGCCACGTAGATGCCGGGACCCACAGGACTGGTGCTGAACCAAGGCAAAAATCCCAGACGCTCATGCACCCAGACCCCAAAGGGACGAATCTGCGGGATTAGGATTAACCATCCCCACATGCCGTAAACCACACTGGGGATGGCGGCAAGTAATTCTATCAAGAAGCTAATTATGGTCTGTAACAGGCGAGGTAACAGGTTTTCACTCAGAACGATTGCTACCCCAAGAGCAATGGGCAGGGCTAGCCCCAGAGCCAAGAGTGAGGTGATGAGAGTGCCATAAATCTGAGGCAACACACCATAGAGGTGACGGTTAGGATCCCAAGTTGTGGACAATAGGAAACCTAAGCCAAAGCGCTGAAGAGCGGGGAATGCCTGGACAGTGATCTGGAGGGCGATCGCTAACAACACTAGCGCTATCAGCCCTGCTAACCCGCAGGTTACCCACCGAAATGCCTTATCCACACCGTCTATCCACAATTAATTCACAGTAAAAATCGGGTGCAAGAACAAATGTCCCTGCACCCCAGCATATCTACTACTCTACTGCCAATCTCAACAAGTATCGCCAGTTAGCAACACCCAATTACCCGAAGCGACCACTGACATATTCCTGAGTTGCTTTTTGGGCAGGACTCTGGAAGATTTGCTGGGTTTCAGCATATTCCACCAGATAGCCAACTTTACCACCCTTGTCTGTAGCTTCAGCATTGTAGAAAGCTGTGTAGTCTGATGAGCGAGACGCTTGCTGCATGTTGTGGGTAACGATCACGATCGTGTAGCGTTCCTTCAACTCTTGCAATAATTCTTCCACTTTTAGGGTAGAGATGGGATCTAGAGCAGAGCAAGGCTCATCCATCAGAATCACTTCTGGAGCAATGGCGATCGCCCTAGCAATGCAAAGACGCTGCTGCTGACCACCAGAAAGCGCTAGACCGCTGGCCTTCAGCTTATCTTTCACTTCTTCCCACAGAGCTGCTTGCTTTAGGGAACGCTCTACTAGCTCATCCATATTACCCCGGTAGCCGTTAATGCGGGCACCAAAGGCAATATTCTCGTAAATGGACTTAGGGAAAGGATTAGGCTTTTGGAACACCATCCCAATCCGTCGCCGAATCTGAACTGGATCCATGTCAGGGTCATAGAGATTCTTACCGTGGAAGCTGATTACACCTTCAACACGAGCACCTGGAATCAGATCATTCATCCGGTTCAAACAGCGCAAAATCGTACTTTTGCCGCAACCAGAAGGGCCAATGAACGCCACAATCTTGTTCTTGGGGATACCCAAGGAAACGTTGCGCACGGCCAATGTGTTGACATTGTAGTAAACGTTAACGTTTTCAATGTTGATGACAGGCTCGGCGACGGATGCCACAGTTGGATTAAACATAGGAGACTGGGATTGCATGGTTCTATCGGAGTAGAGATGGACTAGAGCTTGGAACTTTGGAACTTATTGCGCAGAAGAATGGCAATTGTATTCATTGACAGCAAAATCACCATCAGCGTAATGATGCCAGCCGCAGCGTTAGTGTGGAATGCTTTCTGAGGGCGAGACACCCAGTCAAAAATTACGATCGGCAGTGCGGTGAATCTGCTGCGCAAGCTGTCAGGTATAGCTACCACGATCGCCGCGCCAATCACCACTAGGGGAGCGGTTTCACCAATAGCGCGGGATAGGGAAAGAATAGTGCCCGTCAGAATACCAGGCAGCGCCAAGGGTAGCACGTGCTCTCGGATGGTTTGCCAGCGAGTAGCACCCACCGCAAAACCAGCTAGGCGAATACTATCTGGAACAGTTCTCAGAGCTTCACGGGTAGACACGATGATAATAGGTAGTACCAACAGAGCCAGCGTTAACCCACCTGATAATACGGTACGTCCACCTGTGAGAGGTTCCATAACCCGCACGAATATGCCTAGTCCCAGCAATCCATAGATAATGGAAGGTACACCAGCCAAGTTGGCAATGTTAATTTCAATGAAGCCAGCAAATTTTGATTTCTTAGCAAACTCTTCTAGAAAGATGCCTGCTCCCACCCCAATTGGGAAGGCCACGAAGGCTACAATGCCCAGCAACCAAAGCGTGCCAACGATTGCAGCAGCAACACCAGCGTTTCCGGCTTTCCGGGAGGATGCACTGGTCAAAAACTGCAAATTAAGACGAGGCAAGCCATCAGCCAGCACATCTAGTAACAGTAGCGCTAACACAACGATGCCAATGGAGGTAGCAATCCACGTTGCTGTTCTGAACATACTGTCTTGGCTATAGCGCTGCTTAATATCAGGTTGAAATAGGGCATCGCTAAACTCAGACGCAGGTTGTTGTAGAGGCTGAGGTGATGTTGTCATTCGTATTTCTCCCGGAAGCGACGGACAAACCAAAAGCTAAAGATATTGAGCGCTAACGTCAGAACAAATAAGGTCATCCCAACGGCAAACAAGGTTCTGTAGGCTAGTGAACCGGCTGGAGTGTCTCCTAAGCTCACCTGCACGATATAGGCTGTCATAGTCATGATGGGGACGACCGGATTCAAGGTAAGGGTAGGATTTTGTCCTGCCGCGATCGTCACAATCATGGTCTCACC
>JANWZG010000318.1 GCA_025054735.1 Cyanobacteriota bacterium
AGCAACCGCTTGGCTGATGGTGATGGTTGGTGACCACCTAGACCGCTGCATTGTCCCAACATGGCTTACACCTCAGCAGTGGCAAACTAGCCTTACCTGTCTCAAGGCTGGTGAAGAGGTCAAGTTTCGTGATTTGCCCTACGACGATCGCTGGTTTGACCTACAACTGCAACCCCTCACCTATCCCTATAGCCATCAAGTCACCGACTCACCCAACGGGCTACTCTTGCTGTTAGAGGATGTTACTGACCGTAAACAAACTCAGCTCGATCTACAACGAGCCAAGGAAATTGCTCAACATGAAGCTGCTCGCAGTGCTGAAGCCAGCCGGGCAAAAAGTGAGTTTTTGGCGAACATGAGCCACGAACTGCGAACTCCCCTCAACGTCATTTTGGGCTTTACACAGGTAATGAGCCATGACAAGTCCCTGAGTCAAGACCATCTCAACAGTCTCAGCATCATTAATCACAGTGGTCAGCACCTGCTGGGATTAATTAATGATGTGTTAGACATGACCAAGATTGAAACGGGCAAACTGAAACTAACCAAGACCCAAGTTGACCTGCATCACCTCATCCACGACGTGGAGACTATGATGCGGGTTAAAGCCAACAGTAAGAATTTGACCTTAATCGTAGAACTAGCCCCCAATGTGTCGCAGTTTATTGTCACGGATGAAAGTAGGTTGAGACAGGTGCTGTTAAATCTGATTAGCAACGCAGTGAAATTTACCCATCAGGGCTATGTAGCACTACGAGTATCTCAATCATCAGGATTAGAGTCGTTGTCTGATAGCCCAAGCCATCTTCCGCAGCCATTGCTACCTCGTGATGAATCCTTGACCGCTCCCCAGCAGGATGCTATTACCCTCCACTTTGAAGTAGAAGACACGGGGGTGGGTATTGCCCCCGATGAACTCAACTGCTTATTTCAGCCGTTTGAGCAAACCAAGTCTGGTCAACAAGCCAATGAAGGCACTGGCCTAGGGTTAGCTATTAGCCGCAAGTACATTAGGCTGATGGGTGGTGACATTACGGTATCCAGCGAAGTCAATCGAGGCAGCACCTTTAGGTTTAACATCCAGGCTACTCGAGTGGTGTCTATGCCTGGGCGATCGCCAGAGCTAGATCGTCGCGTCACAGCTTTGGCTCCTGGCCAACCAGTCTATCGTATTTTGATTGTCGAAGACCGCTGGGAAAACCGCTGTGTCTTAACCAAGATGCTGGCCCCTCTTGGGTTTGCTATTCGTGAAGCCAAGGATGGCTACGAAGGGTTAGACCATTGGCAACAGTGGCAACCTCACGTGGTTTTGATGGATATTCGGATGCCAGGAATCGATGGCTACGAAGTAATTCGTCAAATTCGATTACGCGAAAACAACCTGAATCGGGCAATCCCCCGATCGCCGACAAAGATTATCATTCTGACAGCCAGTGTAGCTGAGGGTACTGAAATAGAGGGACTAGGGATTGGAGGCGATGACTTTTTACGCAAACCAGTGCAGGAGGCAACCCTGTTATCAGTCTTGGCAAAACATCTGGGAGTTTGCTACCTCTACGAAGAGACTACCCCCCCTCTAGACAACCACCAACATAACACGTCCGCCACGATCGCTGAGTTGAGTGCTGAGTTGACACAAATGCCCGCTAAATGGGTGAAGGAACTTCAAGTTGCTGCCATTAAGGGGCTTGACGATACCATCTTGCAACTTGTAGAGCAAATTCCTGACTCAAATTCAACCCTAAAACAGGTGATAACCGCTTGGGTTCATGATTTTTATTTCGATCGCATCTTAGAGGTGATTCAGCATGGAAACACAGATGCAAACTGACAACCAATCTACAGAATTCTCACGTCGCTACCCTCCCTCAAAAGGTGACATCTTGATTGTAGATGACACCCCTGACAATCTACGAGTATTGTCAGCCATGCTAACCTCCCAGGGATTTAACGTGCGTAAAGCTCTGACGGGTCAGCGCGCCATTTCATCTGTGGAAGCCGATCGGCCTGATCTAATTTTGCTCGATATCAAAATGCCCGGAATGGATGGCTACACCGTTTGCCAACATCTCAAGGCCAATCCTCACACCAGTCATGTTCCTATCATTTTCATCAGTGCTCTAGATGATGCCATAGATAAGGTTAAGGCCTTCGTGGTAGGCGGCGTAGACTATATCACCAAGCCCTTCCAAGAAATTGAAGTGTTAGCTCGCATCACCCACCAACTGCACATTCAACAGTTGCAGCAACAACTGATGCAGCAAAATGAGGAACTAGCCCGCTCTAATCGAGAACTAGAGCAATTTGCCTACGTTGTTTCCCATGATTTGCAGCAGCCGTTGCAAAGTATTACAGGTTTTGTCAAGCTATTGCAGTTAAAGTACGAACACCAGTTAGATGATGTTGCCATTGATTACATCAACCGTGTCTATACTGCCGGTAACCGAATGCAGCGGCTGATTCACGACCTATTGACCTATTCGCGCATCGGGAAACAGCAAAGCTTTGGCCCAGTGGACTGCAACGTAGTCGTCAAGCAAATGTTGGAAACTTTCCTGCATACGGGTGGATCTAAGCGCCCGGTCATTACCTGTGAAGTGCTGCCTGTAGTTATGGGGAACGAAACTCAGATTATGCAATTGTTTCAAAACTTAGTGGGTAATGCTGTCAAATTTGTAAACCCTGGTACTACACCACATGTGTCTATTGCAGCCGTTTCAGAACCAGACTACTGGCTCTTTAGGATTCAAGATAACGGCATTGGCATTGAAGCTGACCAGATTAATCGGGTATTTGAGATGTTTCAGCGCACCCAAGCAGCCACCAAGTATGACGGTTCGGGGATTGGTCTGGCCACTTGTAAAAAGATTGTAGAAAACCATGGTGGCAAGATTTGGATTGAATCTCAAGTGCAAGTAGGTACAACCATCTACTTCACATTGCCCAAGATAAAGATGCCACCCATGTCACAGAACTAACCCCTACCCTCCTACGCTGATGCACAATGATCTGTCAACGAGTTGACGATTGGTGAGTTGCTCTGACAACTGGTCAGTTGCTCTACAATGGGGTTGGTAAGGTTGGAGGATATGGAATGAGAACGGGGGCGATCGTCTGCTTGGGGCTGTTAATGATGTGGGGATTATTGGCAACTCCTCTGCGTGCCCAGCGGCTTGGCAACAGTTCTCTCGATTTCTATGAGCAAGGGTTACAGCAGTTAGAGCGTGAAATTCAGCGCTTACAGGTCAACCCTACGCTAGATGATGCATCTCTGTTAACACCTATCCAACCATCAGCTCAACCGCCATCACCCCAGATTAACGCCACTCCGCCTCAGACCCCGTCATCTCCACACCTGTCACCATCGCCAACAGTCAACAGTGAGCCATCTCCTACAGTGAATCCTGAGCAGCCATCATCCTAATGTGCTCCTCCGTAGTTAGTGGCCATGAAGCTAGTGAAGCAAACAGCAGTAGAAATGATTTTGCAGGAGGGGGTGACCCTATCACCACTGTTGTGTATTTGGGTGGTGGGATTGATTGTAGTGCCCCTGTTTCTCAGCTATACTACCCTCACTGAAGCTGCGATCGCTACCCTCAGTTGTCAACGCATCAGTTCCGATCGGGTCAATTGTGAGTATCAAAAGGCATCCTTCTTTGGCCTTGTAAAACAAACTCCTATCCAGCTTGAGGATGTAAGGGATGTGCGGCTAGATCAGAAAACCTATCACGACGATGAAGGAGCCTATCAAGCTTATCAGATGCGGGTTGTCACTCGTCGAGGCGAACTAGCATTCACGGACTTCCTGCCAGACTATCGGCAACTATCTGCCCTAGAGTTCAGTCTGAAAGAATTCTTAGGTTCTAAGGAGCAATCAATACAGCTCAGCCATGACACACGCTGGTTTTTTTGGCGTACATTGCTGCCGTTAAGCGTGTTTACAATCTTGCTAAGCATTGGTAGCACCATCGTCTATGGGTTGCTTAAAACTAGAACCCTGACCCTAGACCGACGCACGAACCGAGCCATCTATCACACTCGGACATTGCTTGGTAACCACTATCAGTATGTATCACTGCGCAATGTACGAGGTATTGACATTCGGGAAGAGGTGGACGATGGGGTTGTGTATTATGAGCCTGTGTTTTTGCCCTTAGCTGCCAATAAGTTTCCTATGTTACGCACTAAAAATATGGCCGAAGCCCAGCGCCTAGTCGAGCGGATTCGGACATTTTTACAACTCCCATGATTAAGTCAGCACTTGTTCAGTTCATTAACCTGCTTCTCCCAAGCCGAGAGAAGAAGTAGCCAGGGGATGAGGGCGGCTTGCAAGCTGAGCAGTTATGATTTACGAGTCAATCGTTGCCAAGCAGCATCAATAGCTTGTTTCATTCGCTGCCCAGTGCGATTGAGGCTTTGTTGAATGCTATCCCACTTGTCTTGCAGAAAATCAACTGCCTCTTGTAATGCATTCTGATCATGTCGCCCTGTTGCTGCTAGTTCATCTCGAACTTCTCTAATTTTCACCCGCACGACTTCTGGCTGATCATGGGGAGAAACTAGGGACTTAAGGCGATCGCCCACTTGCTTCACCAGATTTTTGACTTGTTGCGATTTCTCACTCAAAAAGCCTTGCAAACCTTCAGATTCACTCTTGAGCCGATTCTTGGCATCCTCTTTAATCACCACTACCTCTGCATCAATCACCTCAACATCGTCTGGAAATAGTACTGCTCGTCCACCAAAGGGTGCTGCAATGTCCCCACCTAGAA
>JANWZG010000319.1 GCA_025054735.1 Cyanobacteriota bacterium
AACGGAAAACCCATAGAGAGTTCTGCGCAAGTACAAGAACAAGTAGAGAGCAGTGCTGTGGGCAGCAAGCTCCTAGTCACAGTATTGCGCAACGGCAAACCCATGACGATTACCGTGAAAACGGGTGTTTACCCAGAGATGAATAATCCCGATCGCTAACACCTCCGCTCTGTAGCCTACGTAGGGGGTTACCTGCGACTAGTCACCCGGCCCTAGTCATATCCCCGTCTTAGTGTCATAATTACACTCATGGATTCGTATCGGATGATAAACTAGTGCCTTTCCCATGGGGTTATGTTTGGTTAGAGGCCATGAAGAGGTTATGAAGATTGCGATCGCTCAACTAAATCCTACTGTTGGTGCCCTAGCCAGCAATGCCCAGCAAATTTTGGCGGCGGCTGATCAGGCTGTTGAACAAGGGGCGCGAATGCTTCTGACCCCAGAGTTATCTCTCTGTGGATATCCGCCGCGTGATCTGTTGTTGCAGCCAGACTTTGTGCGGGCTATGGGCGCAACCCTCGCACAATTGGCTCAGTCACTACCACCATCCCTCGCTGTGCTAGTAGGTACAGTGATCCCTAATCACAAGGCTGCTGAGGAGGGAGGCAAGCCATTGTTTAATAGCATGGCTCTTTTGAGTGAGGGGTCAATCCAGCGTTACATTCACAAGCAACTGCTGCCCACCTATGATGTGTTTGATGAAGACCGCTACTTTGAGCCAGGACGGCAGGCGCACTACATTACAATTGACGGCGTGCGCATGGGCATCACTATCTGTGAAGACCTGTGGAATGACGAGGAGTTTTGGGGCAAGCGCAATTATCCAACGAACCCGATCGCTGACTTAGCTGCGGCAGGAGTTGATCTCATCATTAACCTATCGGCTTCTCCTTTTACAGTGGGCAAGCCTCGCCTGCGAGAAGCCATGCTTAGCCACAGTGCTCGTCGCTATGGACACGCCATTATCTACGTTAATCAAGTGGGGGGCAATGATGATCTGATCTTTGACGGCGGCAGTTTCGTAGTCGATCGCTTCGGTGAGGTGGTTTGCCGTGCCCGTGCCTTTGCACCTGAGGTAGTAACAGTAGACATGGATCCTAAAGTTGAGCATCTGACGGGGCCTATAACCTCACCACTGACTGACCCAGAGGCTGAAATTTGGGCAGCACTGGTGCTGGGGGTGCGTGACTATGCTCAGAAATGTGGTTTCCAGCGGGCAGTCTTAGGGCTTAGCGGGGGCATTGACTCTGCACTGGTGGCGGCGATCGCGGCAACAGCACTTGGTGCTGACCATGTACTGGGAGTGCTGATGCCATCGCCCTATAGCTCTGACCATTCTGTCCACGATGCTCTAGCCCTGGCAGCCAACTTGGGAATTCATACCCAAACTATACCGATTGCTGATTTGATGCAAAGCTTCGATCGCACCCTGAGTCAGTTGTTTGCGGGCACAACCCCAGATGTAACGGAAGAAAATCTGCAATCTCGCATTCGGGGTAACCTGCTGATGGCGATCGCCAACAAGTTTGGGCATCTCTTACTCTCCACAGGCAACAAATCAGAAATGGCAGTCGGGTATTGCACGCTCTACGGCGACATGAACGGTGGTCTAGCAGTGATTGCTGATGTGCCCAAAACATGGGTCTATCGACTGTGCCGCTGGCTAAATCACACTAGCGATCGTTCTCCAGTCATTCCTGAAAACATCCTTACTAAGCCACCCAGTGCTGAACTTAGGCCAGGACAGGTTGATCAAGATTCTCTCCCGCCCTATGATGTGCTGGATGATATATTGGAGCGCCTGATCCATCACTATGAATCCATTGACCAACTGGTAGCCGCAGGTCACGATCGCGCGATCGCCACTAAGGTAGTGCATTTGGTAAATCGAGCAGAGTTTAAGCGGAAACAAGCCCCGCCGGGCCTGAAAATTACCGATCGAGCCTTTGGCACAGGCTGGCGAATGCCGATTGCTAAGCGCTTGGGATAATCACCCCTGGTATGATGGAGCTGTATAGGCTGACAAACGGAGACTGAGTGCCCATGGGAGAGCGGTTGCTAAATTGGTTAAACACTGCCCTAATGATTGATGTGGCGTTGGTGCTGGCTAGCTTTGCTTGGTTAGCGATCGCTGTTATTGGTCAAGCGGCCCATGTCTCCCTGGGGCTAGACCTGTGGTACCAGTTGTGGCAACCGCTGTTTCAGCCTGCGATCGGCATCCTCATGGCCGGAGCGATTGCGAGTGGTCTCATCAGTTGGATCCATAAACGGTTTAACCCCACGAAACCAACCCATTAATTCCAGGCAAGAGGAGCAAGGATAACACTAGAGTGACGATGACGGTTCTGTAGGCAGTGTCAGAGAATTGCTAGTGGCGTTAGAGACTTTATCTACAGCTAGGTCAATCGTGTAATTCACGGGATTGTCACCATCGGCAACGATTACAATTTCGTAGTATCCCGACTCTTGCAAAGTTCCTGACCAACTGGTATGCCGGGTATCCTCCAGTAGCGGTCTCTGGCTACTCAAGGGTGGATATAGAGAAACCAGTGCTGGCTGATCAGCTTGCCACGTAAAGCGCATAGGTTGTCCTTTGCTGAGATAGGCAATGTAGGATCGGCCTTTTCCGGGTTGTAAACTGCCAGTCAGGCGTGTATCAAATCGACCCGTGGCAAACTGTACGGTTTTCAATACCTTACCAGATAAAATATCGGTTACTTGGTCAGCCACGATTGCGTGCCATACCTGCTCCATCGGCTGTCCTGATATATTTGTATTGCGATATTCCTGAAACAGATGAAAGAACTGAGCATCTGCTAAGTCATACAGGGTGCGAGAACTGACGTTGTGCTGGTTCACTAGTTTGAGCCAGCGATCGCGATCGGCCCTACCGTAGTGTCCCAGTTGCCGCCGAGATTCAGTACTCACCCGCTCTAACCGCATCAAGAACTCATTGGCAATTTTGTCCCATTGGGCACGCAGCAACTCATCGTCCTTGCTGGTTGTTAGTTGCCGCCCTTTCAGGTCAGGATTCGCAGTGTAGAATTCTTGATTCACCAGCCTAACAAAGAAGCTGTTATCAATCGCTAATTGGCGGCGGCGATCGTCCAAGGCCTGCTTCCGCTCCTGCTCCTCCGCAGAGAAGCCTGTTGTAGGTGTTGCTACAGGTGACGGAATAACTGAAATCGTTGGAGGTTGAATAGACTGGGCAGAGTCTGGGATTGAATAGGATTGGCGATCGTGATGAGTTGCCCACCAGCCCGCGGTTGCTGCAACAACAATCACAGTGCTCCCCAATGCAACCCCCCACACCCTAGAGGAATTAGTAGATGATTGTGGCGACGATTCTGAGAGGGGTGTAGTCGCCGTTGTGGCAGAGATTGGGGTACTTGATGACTGGGGTATGTCAGGGATGGATGGCTGAGGAACGGCTAACTCACTATAGGGTGCTCCGTAGGCAGAGGCACTTCTTGGTTGGCATTGGGGTAGTTGTGTTAGTGGAACGCCCCCCAGTCCTGCTTGATTCAGAGCCTGTAGAACCTGATTGGCTGACTGAAAGCGATCGTTGGGACGATGGGCAATCATCTGGTTTAGGATTGCTGCCAGCGCTGGACTCACCTGCACATAGTGCTGCCACTGCCACTCTAGGGTTTGGGGGTTGAGCAACTCCTGAGGTTCCCGCCCTGTCAACAACACCAGCATTGTTACCCCTAGCGCATACAAATCACTATGCGGATAAGCAATCCCCAGTCGAATTTGTTCCTCTGGTGCATACCCTACCTTACCCAATCGTGTGCCTTGACTAGGTACCGCGGTTGCTGCTGGTGTTGCTGCTTGCCCTGCTAGTTCTGATGCCACCGTTGCAGCCAACTGCTTTACCCCACCAAAGTCAATCAATACGGGTAGCTTATCGACAAACCGTTGCATCAGGTTATCGGGAGCAATATCTCGATGCACGACTCCCACACTGTGCAGATAGTCCAACACAGGTAGTAATTGCCGCAGTAACTGCACTACATCTGCTTCAGTGAACAGTTGTCCCTGTTGCTTACGGGCCTGTAACAGCTCTTGATAGGTTTGACCAGCCACAAAGTCTTGCACCAGAAACAGCTTGCTGCCATTGGCAAGGGTTACCCGCAGCAACTCTCGAAAGCGGGGCACTTGGGGATGGTTCAGCCTATACAGCACTCCTGCTTCTCGCTCGAACAATTCCGATGCCTTTTGCACAGCCTGAGTACCTTCTACTTGAGGAGCAAATTCTTTCAGAACACAGGGTTCATTAAAGCGATTTAGATCCTGCGCCTCATAGGTGCGACCAAAGCCCCCGTGCCCTAGTTCACGGGTAATGCGATAACGACTACTAATCACAGTTCCGGGTGTAAGACTGCTAGCAGGGTGATGGAGTGGCTCACCACACAGGTAGCAGAATCGACTGTCTTCAGCATTGAGGTGTTGATTACGACAGTAAAGAGGCATAGATAACGATCGCCTGTGTTGATTAAAAGATGGTTGACTGAATTGTAGTCGCTATCTGCACTGAGTTATACCATGGGTCATGATTGTATAGAATTGCACCAAGTATTTAGAGCCAACTATCCAGTGATACAGTTCATGACAAGGAAGTAAGGCAAGTGGGGGAAAATTTGCTAACCTATACAGGCTATATTATAATACAAAAGTACGAACCCTAAGACCAAACCGTCCTCCCGCGTTTCTCTCCACGGTGACCTATGACCGCACCTGTAACCCATCTGACCCCTCGTGAATTTGAG
>JANWZG010000320.1 GCA_025054735.1 Cyanobacteriota bacterium
TATTATGAGGATTTTCTTACTGGCTTTTTGGTGGATCCTTCGGTGCCAACTACTTGGGGGCGGCCTGTAGGACTACTGGTTTTACCGGACGGAAGCCTGCTGTTTACAGAAGAAGCCAACAATCGCATCTATCGCGTTCAGTATGGCCAGTAAATCACTTGCAGTACCCCACATTCGCCATGTTCATTTAGTCTGCGGGGGCATTACACCATAGGAACATCTGCTAACAACTGACAGTAGCACCTAGGTAGAGCTATCTAGTAACACCTGGTCGATTATGCCGTACTCTTTGGCTTCTCGAGGTGACATAAAGTAGTCTCGGTCAGTATCACGCTCGATTCGCTCTAGGGGCTGCCCTGTGCAGTCTGCCAACATTTGGTTTAGTTGCGATCGCACTCGCAAAATCTCCCTGGCCTCAATCTCAATATCCGTAGCCTGCCGCCGACCAGTGCCCCCCATCGGTTGGTGAATCATGATGCGAGCGTGGGGCAATGCCAAGCGCTTACCCTTGGTGCCAGCCGCTAGCAAGAAAGATCCCATAGAGGCTGCTAGCCCAACACAGATGGTAACCACCTCAGACTTAATATGCTGCATGGTGTCATAAATTGCCATGCCAGCCGTGACGGAACCGCCAGGAGAGTTGATGTACAGATAGATCGGCTTATTTGGATCTTCAGAATCTAGATAGAGCAGATAGGCTACGATCGCGTTGGCAATGCCATCGTCCACCTCTTCTGACAAAAAGATAATCCGTTCCCGGAACAGCCGCTCATAGATATTGATCCACTGCTCGTAGGGACTACCGGGAAGACGATAGGGAACGCTAGGAATTCCAATAGGCATAGTAGTGAAATAGGTGTAGTTAAGGGGTAAAGGGTTAAGGCTTGGTTTTTTTTTCCAAAACTAGGTCAATTAGACCGTAGTCCTTCGCTTCGTAAGGGGTCATATAGCTGACGCGATCAATATCCTTGAGAATTTTTTCGGGAGGTTGCCCAGTGTTGCGAGCCAGAATATCAACAATCAGAGCACGCTTGGCAAGCACAGCATCAGCACTAATTTCAATGTCGGTAGCTTGTCCACGGGTAGCACTAAACCGCGGTTGCGTCAAGGCAATACTGGTATGAGGCAGGCTAGCTCGTTTGCCCTTAGTACCAGATGACAACAACAATGCTGCCATACCAGCCGCATTACCCAGGCAGATGGTGACAATCTCTGACTTAATGTGCTGCATGGTGTCATAGATGGCCATACCAGCAACGATCGACATCAACCCTGTGGCAACATCGCCTAAGGAGTTGATATACAGATAAATCGGCTTAGATTTATCCTCAGAGTCGAGATACAACATGGCAGACACGAGGGAATTGGCCAGGGAGTCGGTAATAGGCTGGTTGAGAAAAATAATTCGCTCTTGGTTAAGGCGAGTGTAGATATTAATCCACTGCCAATAGGGACTGCCAGGAATGTTATAGGGTACGCGCAGAATGTCATCAACAGGCATAGACCAGCACCAAATTAGGAGGACGACGCACTCAAAGCCGGAGCAGGTACAGCCGTAGGCAACGCTTTTGTGCTTTCCAGCACACGATCGATTAAGCCATACTCCTTCGCTTCTGGTGGAGTTAGGTAAAACATGCGGTTAGTGTCCTTATCAATCTTTTCCACTGGTTGCCCTGTATTGCGAGCCAGAATATCTAGCATAGCAGCCTTGTTTGCCAGCACCTCTTTGGCATAGATCTGGATATCAGTAGCCTGGCCACGGGTGCCACTGCGAGGCTGGTTAAGGACGATCGTCGCATGGGGCAAACTCGCTCGAAAACCCTTCGTGCCTGATGACAGAATCATGGCTGCGGTTCCCATTGCTTGCCCAATACAAATGGTGTGAACCGGAGGCTTGATGTAGTTGATGGTGTCACAAATGGCAAAGGCTTCCGTTTCATACCCCAGCCAGTCACCTGTGTACCACGAGGTACCCGTTGAGTTGATGTAAAAGTAGATAGGCTTTTCTGGATCCTCGAATTGCAAGTACAACAGTTGAGCAATAATTAGTTTTGTCACGTCAACGCCGATTTGGCGTTTGTAGTCATCAGGGGAAACCAAGGGTGTTCCCAGATAAATGATCCGTTCCTTGAGTAACAAGGATGGCAAGTCTGGCGGTGGAGTACGGTAATAGGCATCCCCATAGTATTGGGTTTGCACAGCCCTAATTGGTTGACTCATGAGGGTTACACTATCGTATAGTCATCTCTTTTTCTTATAGTAGCGTGACCTAACGACTCTTTCAGGTGGATTACCGAACTGCAGCCGAGAGTGGCAACAGTAGATTTGCAGAGAGAGACTTAGGGCTTGTACAATCATGCGCGGTCAGGGTTAATACTAGCAACAGAGGGGGAACATAGTGCGGCTGTTTACAACGGTAGCTGGGTTACGTTGCTACTTGTCATTACAACGAGCGAGCAACAGTGTGGATATTGGCTTGGTACCCACAATGGGATCGCTGCACCAAGGACATCTCAGCCTCATTCAGCGAGCACGCCGAGAAAATGCTCTCGTGGTGGTTAGTATTTTTGTCAATCCGCTGCAATTTGGGCCAACTGAAGACTTTCACGCATATCCACGCACGTTAGAGAGCGATCGCCAGCTTTGTGAACAGGCTGGAGTAGATGTGATATTTGCTCCCACAGCGGCTGAGTTGGGCATTACTGTTGCTAATGATGCGGCTCACGAGCACTCTGCTATAACCCAAGTAATCCCACCATCTCACCTAACCCAGGGGTTATGTGGACAAACTCGACCAGGACATTTTCAAGGAGTAGCAACGATCGTCACGAAGCTATTGAACATCGTGCAGCCCGATCGCGCCTACTTTGGCCAAAAGGATGCGCAGCAATTAGTTGTGATTCAGCAACTCGTAGCTGATCTAAACTTGCCAGTGGAAATTGTTGCCTGTCCCATCGTCCGAGAAGCGAGTGGACTAGCCTTTAGCTCTCGCAACCAATATCTCTCTGGCCCTGAACGTGACCAAGCCACTGTAATCTATCGCAGTCTCAAACAGGCAATGCAAATGTTTCGCCAAGGTGAACGCAGAGCTAGCTCGTTGATAGCAGTAGTTCACCATACGTTAGCAACCGAGCCGGCGATCGTCCCTGAATATGTAGCGCTTGTGGATCCGGCTACCCTAGCCCCCTTGGATATGGTCACCAACACCGGACTGTTAGCAATTGCTGCCCGTCTAGGAACTACTCGTTTGATTGATAACGTTCTTCTCAAGGCACGCCGTCCGATCATCGCGATTGACGGCCCTGCTGGAGCTGGCAAGTCTACTGTTACCCAATTAGTGGCAGAAAAGCTAGGGCTACTGCACCTAAATACAGGTGCGATGTACCGAGCAGTCACTTGGCTAGTGCGGCAAGCAGGCATTGCTTGGGATGATGAGGCTGCGATCGCTGAGTTAGTTAGCAACTGCCAGATTCAGGTGTCGGGTGTAATTTTTCAGATAGCCAGTGCTCAAGTATCGATTACTGAACCAATCATAGAGCAGCCGCAGAGTCAATTGATTGACGATGACAGCTTATCGACTACTCTCAGTCGGTCACAGGTCAAGGTAAACGGGCAAGACGTGACCGATGCAATTCGCTCCCCTGAAGTTACAGCCATGGTGTCAGCTATCTCAGCCCAGCCTGCAGTGCGGCGAATCTTGGTGCAGGCACAGCGACTGTTTGGGCGTAATGGCAATATTGTTGCAGAAGGGCGAGATGTCGGTAGTGTGGTCTTTCCTGACGCGGAGGTCAAGATTTTTCTCACAGCCTCGGCAGAAGAGCGCGCCCGTCGTCGTCAACGAGAGTTTCGCCAGCAGGGCAAACCAGAGGTGTCATTGCCAGAGCTAGTGGCCACGATCGCCGCCCGTGATGACTACGACAGCACTCGTCGCGTGTCACCGCTCCGTAAAGCCGTTGATGCTGTGGAAATTCATACCGATAATGTCACAATCGACAAAGTTGTGCAGCAGATTATCCAACTCTATAAAGCTGCACTATCCAAGGCAGACGTGCCAACAGCATAGAGTTGCGCTATAGTGCTTGCGGTTTAGTGTCATAGTGCTATGATGTAGCTCCTACAGCTCTTTCGTACAGTGCTTAACGATAGCTAACCATAGGGTTGAGGCCTTTGAGCATAAGCCTTACCATTCTCAACGTTGACGTTAGTTCTCACCGAATCTTTACCAATGGCTACGACATCCACACCCAACCATCGTCTAGGTTTTAAGCGATCGCGACCAGCACGTGTTCGGCGTGCACGTCGGGCCAACCCATTGCTAGGTATAACAATAGAAACGTCTGTAAAACTTACTGTCAATCTGTTACTGTCGGCCCTTGCTGGTGTCAGTCTGCTAAAGATGGTGCCAGACTACCTAACCCAGCAAAAGCAACTGACTGAAATCAACACCCAAGTTCAGCAGGCAGAGGCACGAGTTAAGCAATTACAAACTGACTTTAGCCTCTATTTTGATCCCGCTCAAGAAAGCGTGTCGCTGCAAAATTCTGCCCACTACATTAAGCCCTACCAACGGCGAATTATATGGGCAAATCCTCGTTAAGCTCGCACACGGGTGCAAAGACTGCTATCCAGACTAGTTAACCAGACTAGCTAACCAATTGTAAACTTGCTGGCTAAGACGCTGCGAGAAAGACTCAACTCCAGGTGCTGGCAGCAATGCTAAAGCCCGTTGATAGTCAGCGATCGCATAATTCCAGTCACCCCAGAGGTGATA
>JANWZG010000321.1 GCA_025054735.1 Cyanobacteriota bacterium
ATTGCCAGGGGAGACAGTCTTCATCCAAGGCTTGCTCTAAGGAAAATTCTGGCTCTTCAGGAATCAGTCTGCCACTAAGGTCGCTGACATCTAAAAGTAACCTTCTACCATTTTTATATTGTTTGACAACAATATCCTCTAAAAGAATTTCAGGCTTGGACTCACTTCCAACTCCTCTTGAATTTGTAGGCGCAGGTTTCGTACTTCTAATTTCCAACCTCGTGAGCATGTATCTTGCTCAGCTTCCCAACAGTTGCTATTGAGCACAAGTCGCATGAGATAACTCGAGACAGCATGTTTTTGACTTCTACTCATACTCTCGATCTCCTCAACTGGATTTTCCAGATCAAGATTGCTAAAGTTGTGTGCTTTTAACTGAGCAACTGTATAGATCAGATCCACCTTGCCCTTAAACTCCTGCAACAGCAAAGCCATCACCAGCTTGTTGTCGCCCCAAAATGGTTGCACCACGCAGGCAAACAGCCGATCGTCTTCACGTAGCGTTTCCAGATACGCTGGATTAGTAGTCATTAGTGATTCTTATCGGCTTTATAATGTCTTCTGTTAGCAACTTTTGTTAGGTGCCAAATTCATGTCCCGATTCAGCGTATACTATAGGTCTAGGAACCTTAAGCAATAGTTAAAGAGAAGGTCAGACCATTTGCATCGGCTTTGTCTTGGTAGCTGGTGTGGGGTAATGGGCTGGTTACCTGTTGGCAATAGCCGTGTTCAAACACGTTTGGAGGTCTTTTTAAGTTATGAGCGTGGGTACTCCAGTAGAGGATGTTAGCAATCAGAACGGCAACGGCACTTCATTAGACACGCCAGTTGACAATGCTGCTGATGGGCAAGGAAAAGCGGGTTCTCTAGCAGTGCAGAGTCAGACTAATCGTACCGGGGCGATTCAGGCCCATGTAGGTCTGTTGCCAAATGGTCGCCCTGTGTTTCCTCAGCGCTTTGCATACTACGAGTCAGACACACTACCTGGTCACCGTCCTGTAGCTTTGAGTACCTTTAAGGTGGCCGGTCTGCTGCCTGGCGATCGCCCTGTTGCTGCTAGTGATTTCCACGTAGTAGCGATGTTGCCCAATGATCGTCCTATTGTTGCCCGCCAGTTCGACTACATTGAGGATTCTGGCCTGCCAGGGCACCGTCCTATTGCCAAGAGCACTCTCGTCTACGACGAAAACAATATGCTTCCCGGTGGCCGTCCAGTGGCATCTAACCAGCCTGATGCATCCAGCAGTTTGATGGGCTACTTGGACTGACGAGGATGGAATTCTACGGTGTCGCGGCTAATTTTGATGTCGAACTCATCAAAGAAGTCGTGACCCAGCAGGCCGATCGGCATTCCTGAAGCAATCACTACAGGCACATTGGTAACCGTGGCACCGTCAACCGAGATAGCATTGATGATGCCAGTGGGTAGTTGCACTACTCTGCCGTCAGCTACTCCGATTTGCACCCAACCTGTAGGCTGTACACTTAGTGCTATGGCCATTTCTTCAGTGATTAATGTGCCACTTGCGCCTGTGTCTACAATCATCTCAAAGGTCTGGTTGTGGTTGAAGGTAACATCAATGACCGGGATGCCATGATGGCGATATTTAATGGCAGCTTGGTAAACCTTGTTGGGGTTAAAGCTGGCTACCGGTAACTTGGTGGAGTGGATGATGCTGGGTCGCTGGTTAGCAGTCTGATAGGCGGCTCGCCCCCAGAGGATTAAGCCTAGTCCGATCGCACCTGCTTGAATGGTAATAATCGCGACTGTCATAGCTAAAGTCCGTCGATTTTTGACTGGAATATCCACTAGCACGAGGGAGCCTAGCTTTAGCTGTAGCCGTGTTGTAGATCGTAGTAAGGCGCTACGGGGTTTGCGTGGTGCAAGCTTCGTAGATGGCTGTGTTGCAGATGAACATGGTGACAAAGGCACAATCTGAGCTGATGATGTGGGCAACTGCACTACTGCTGGGGCATGGGACACATTCCTGGGTGGATGGAGTAACGATCGGGGCTTGGCCACAAATTCCTGAGAGGTCTGTTGACTACTGGTAGGCTGAGGCTCGTTTGAATGTGTTGCCCTGTTATGCCTTAGGGCTGTACTTGGTTCTAGGTCAATCTCTACACTCCAATCTGGAAAAGGTGCTCCTGTTTGCTTGCCGTGCAGCTTCACCTGCTGGATGGGTACCCCAAGGGCAACTAGCCCCTTACGGATCCGCTCCACCATGGCTGACTGTGGAGGGGCACTGGGCAGTGATTCCAGCAAAATTTCCAGGTAATTATTTTGGATTCGCACTGCGGCTGTGATGGCTTGGGGATTGAAAGAGCGGTTTATGAGCGTGGCGATCGCTGCTACATCACCCTGCCGAGCTAGATCCCTTATGGTTGAGGCAGTCATAGCCTACGTCCTCATGTGTATCTTTACCCTAGCGTACCTATTTATTCATAGCTTTACACCCTTCCTTAGCATACCTATGCATGGCTCTACACCCTGAAAGTTAATGCAGAGAAGCCGCTTCATCAGCCCATAGGGTTGCTGCTCGATGGCTAGTCAACTGTGCGATTAGGCATAGGTATAAAGACGAGATCGTCAACTGATCATCATAACTGTCAGACCATCCACACCACTACTCAAGCAGCGCAGTATACTTTGAGAAAGTGATCAGCAACATGGGTAATAACAGTGGACTATACGATTCAGCAGGCTTTAATACCAACGGCAACGAGCTACGACACCGTTGATGTTCAGATTCAGGGTGGACGAATTGCTGCAATCGCCCCTCATCTAGATACGATCGGTACTGTGATTGATGGCAACAACAAGTTACTGCTGCCTGGGTTTGTCAACGCCCATACCCACTCTTCAGAAATGTGGCAGCGTGGGATTATTCCTCCCGTGCCCTTGGAACTGTGGATTGCTGAACTTTATGATTTCGTGCCACTGGATCCAGAGATGGTTTACCTCAGTGCCCTGGGTACGGCTGTAGAAACCATGATGACCGGGGGCACTACCGTGGTTGATCACCTTGTCCTCATCCCTGGACGAGAGCTAGAAACTGTAGAAACGGCAGTGAATGCCTATCGTCAAGCTGGAATTCGTGCCTATGTTGGCCCGCTCATTCAAGATCAGTCTCTGACAACGAGTCTGCCTAGCGGTGACACAGCGATCGACCATGAACCCTATGTCCGCAATACTGAGCAAACCCTGACTCTGATGCAGGAGGTGATCGATCGCTTCCACCGTCCTGATGAGGGCATTAACATTATGACTGCCCCCACTGGCATGCAACTCTGTTCCGATGAGCTGTTTAAAGGGTGTGTGGAACTCAGCAACCGGTACAACCTCTGTCGCCACACCCACCTGCTGGAAACCAAAGCACAGCAGATGTTAGCCCAGGAGAAATATGGCCATAGTGCTGTCCGTCAGCTAGAGAAGTTGGACTTCCTTAGTCCCAAAACGTCTCTGGCACACTGCGTCTGGTTAACGGATGATGACATTGCAATCATGGCAGCAACTCAGGCTACCGTTGTCCACAATCCCCTAAGTAATCTGCGCCTGGGTAGTGGCATTGCACCAGTGCTGAAGTATCTGCAAGCAGGGGTGAATGTGTCCTTTGGATGTGATGGTTCTGCTAGCAACGATTCCCAGGATTTACTAGAGGCCGTTAAGATTGGTTCTATCTTGCACAATGTCACGGACTTCGACTATCGCCACTGGATTAGTCCCCGCCAAGCGGTGCAGATGGCAGCACTCGGTGGAGCCAAGGGTCTAGGGGCTGCTGATCGTTTCGGATCTTTAACAGTTGGTAACGAAGCCGATTTGGTGTTGTACGACTTGACTACCCTCTCAATTCTGCCTAAGACGGATCCGATCGGTCTACTGATCCTAGGTCGTCCTGTGAATATTGTTCATAGTGCTTGGGTACGTGGTAAGCAGACAATCGCGGATGGCAAACCGGTCTATGTTGATCTCACAAACCTGCAACAAGACTTGTTTGCGAAATCCTCATGGAACTTTAACCGTGAGTCCAAAACTCTGAAGCAGATTGAGGGCTATTACCGATCAGTCATGAAGCTACCGGCTTGATGAGCGATTGTGGGTAGCTAGCTGGGTAAGGTATGGCTGCCATTGGTTAGCTAGGGCGCGATCGAGGTCATACAGGTAGGTAGGGTTGTGGAAAAGGTCACTAAAGAATACCGTGACAGGGATGATTTCCCCAATGATGAGAAAATCACGGGGGATAGGGCCGTCAATGTGGCGACTGAGGATGCCGAAGCCCGATCGTTCCCGTCGATATTGCCGAGCAGGGGCGTTTTGGGTCAACCACTGGTGAAAGCTTTGGGACTGATTCATGGTCTCGACCATGGCTTGCAGGAGGTTAGAGGGGGGCTGGGTGCGGGTGGCGGTGACCCAAGCTTGGGTGAGGAGGGCTGGCCGCTGGGTTGGCTGTGCCCACGCTGCCATTGCCAACTCTCCTGCTGTGGGATGATCGCTGAGTTGAATTGGTTTACCATCAGTGACATCCATTAGCATCTGACCAGTTGGTAAGACTCCAGGCTGAGATAGCTCGGCGCGAGCGATCGTCCAGTCTCCTTGCCACCAGGCTAGTAAGCCTGCAATTTGGTGGAGATGGGCAGTAAAGGCAGAGGAAGGAGAAGACACCCTGAGCCACTGACGTAGTTGGGCTTGAGCTTGGGCTACAACAGGTGCAAGCAATGGTTGTAGGTCTCCAGATTGCCAGAGTGGGTTCGCTATCAGTTGTGGATCT
>JANWZG010000322.1 GCA_025054735.1 Cyanobacteriota bacterium
GTCCCCTTGCCTATGCTATGCGAGGTGATAACAGTGCTGCAATAGCAACCATTCAACCAGGCACCCGTTGGACTGACTTATCAGACACAGAGCAGGCTCGCCTCGCACTAACTGTAGCTCGGTGTTTGATTGACTCTGACGATCGCAGCTAAGTGTTGTGAGTTAGGCGACAGATAATCTTAGATATTCTTAGAGTGAATATCTCTAGCCCTCCCTACAGACTAGTGCAGAGCTATGTTCTAATCATCTGGCAAAATCCATTTAGGTGGCTCCATCATCTTGCGACGAAATGCAGCCTCAGCAATAGCGTGCATATCATCTAGGGATGTTTCAGTGATGAATTTAGAGACTGTTTCTAAGTTGCTACGGTGAGGACAGCGATCGCCCAGCACGCAGCCATTGACACAAGCTTCTGCACAGTTCACAGGTTGCACAGGATCCATAATTTTGATTGAGTCGACATTACTGCCTATTGTAATGCCCATGATTGCAGTATGAGCGGCAAGCCTTACCTTAGATGCCCACTAAGGCACACTAGCAAGCAGTAAGCAAGAACCAACTACAGATGTGAACTGTTTCTTATTAGCCTGCAATGTTGCTGCCTTTACAGAGCGTTCCTAGCCAAGCACTGTGCATTGAAGCCACCTGACCAATGTTTGCTATGCACAGTTCCTCACAAAGGTTATCCTCGCAAAGTCTTAACAGTCTAGGCGCATTGCCTCTGTTACCTTACTCTTATAGCCACACACGGATGAGCTAGGAAATCTTAACGAGGGCTTTGATTGCTATGATCAGTCCTATCAGTAAAGATATTCTAGTGAACCAATTTGTGCCTGTATCTGTAAGAATGCTCCCTATCAACTTGTGCAGATGCTCGACATAAACCCTATACAAACTCACCAACTTATCTACCTAGAGCATGGTGAAGAACGGCTATACGCAGAATTGATTCAAGTAGTTTCTCAGCGTAGCACTTGTTGGGCTAGACCTCTTGCTATTGTAGTTGCCTCCCAGTTGGTTCCACTGGCTCATGACTCACTCAATAAAACAACTATCTCGGCTCCAAAGTTACATAATCTTCGTGGTGCGTCAGATTTATTGTTGCCAATAGCCTTATTTCGCCCTGCACTTGACACTGATGTCCTACCTTGGCTGGGGCAGATATACGAAGCTGGCCATCAGCCGCTTGTTAAAGAAGATACAACTGCAAAAACGGCTGCTCAATATCACCTCAATCGATTTATTCATGCCATCTGGCAGGCATATCCAGAATACTTTCAGGCTAGCAATAGCTAGCGACAGCTAATACATGGCAGCATGGAAAAGCCTGTCGAACGTTTTGCACTTTAAGCGGATGATGGGACTCGAACCCACGACGTTCAGCTTGGGAAGCTGACATTCTACCACTGAATTACATCCGCATTAGTTGACATATTATATCAATGCATTGAAGTTAGGTGGGGTAGATGGCGCAAACATCTTTTAATTTGACAGCAATTGCCATTTTTGTGGTGGTTATGATGAGCCTTGTGGGGCCAGCAATCAATTTGCCTGCTGCTATACCAGCGAGTCTTACGGCAGCATTTCTAGGTTTGGCAGCGATCGACACCCTAGCCTGGAAAGGACAGGGGGCAACCTTAGCATTGGACTGGATAGCCCGTACTACAGGTGGTGAGGCATATAAGAGTCGGATCCGTCACCATGAAGCTGGACATTTTCTCGTGGCAGTGCTGTTGGATATTCCCATTACAGGCTATGCCCTTAATGCTTGGGATGCCTTTCGTCAAGGACAACCCGGACTGGGCGGTGTAGCGTTTGACACGAGTCAGTTGCAGCAGGAAATTAGCCAAGGCAAGCTGTCAGCACAGACAGTAGATCGTTACTTTCGTGTGTGGATGGCAGGGATTGCGGCTGAGCAACTAGTGTATGGTAATGCAGAAGGTGGCGAGGATGATCGGCAAGCTCTACGGCTGCTATGGCAACAGTGCCAACGTCCTGTAGCTGAATATGCTCAAAAAGAACGCTGGGCACTATTACAGGCCAAAACCCTACTGCAAACTCACCAAGTTGCCTACGATGCTCTGGTCAAAGCGCTAGCAGAGGGGGCATCAATTCAGGATTGCTATGCAACGATCGCACCGCTCCTAGGGTCATCGTAGTCATGCTGTTCTAAATACACTATGCTGCTGTTACCACTTCCCCACGCGCCAGCCCAATAGTGCATTCTGCTGTGGGTCTTGGTTATGAATCTTGGTTAAGGCGTAACACAGCCATAAAGGCAGACTGGGGGACATCCACTGTGCCGATCGCCTTCATCCGTTTCTTACCTTTGGCCTGTTTCTGCAATAGCTTTTTCTTACGGGAAATGTCCCCACCGTAACACTTAGCGAGTACATCTTTGCGGAGAGCAGGGATGTGTTCACTGGCAATAATCTTGCTGCCAATAGCAGCTTGGATAGGGATCTTAAATTGGTGCCGGGGGATCAACTCCTTCAGCTTCTCCGTGAGGGCACGCCCTACGTTGTAGGCTTTATCACGATGGACGATCGTCGCCAAGGAATCCACTGGGTCGCCATTAATCAGAATGTCTAATTTTACCAAGGGATTCTCTCGATAGCCAATGATGTGATATTCCATACTGGCATAGCCCCGCGATCGAGACTTCATCTGGTCAAAAAAGTCTGTCACTAGCTCTGCCAAAGGCACCTCATAGATCAGAGTTGTGCGCCCCTTGGTCAGGTACTTCATATCCTTGAAAATGCCCCGCCGGCTCTGCGCTAGTTCCATCAGCGTTCCTACGTACTGCTCTGGGGTAATCATCTCTACATGGACGTAGGGTTCCTCAATCTTCTCTCGATGCTGTGGATCAGGCAAGTGACTGGGATTATCGATCAGCAGCACACCATCCTTCGGGGTTGTAACCCGATAGACCACTGATGGTGCGGTAATAATCAAATCGAGGTTATATTCCCGCTCTAACCGTTCCTGCACAATTTCCATATGCAGCAGCCCCAAGAACCCACAGCGAAAGCCAAACCCCATAGCACTAGAGGTTTCCGGTTCATATTGCAAGGCAGCATCGTTCAAGCGCAGTTTGTCCAGAGCATCTCGTAGCGCAGGGAACTGATCAGCATCGGTAGGAAATAGGCCACAAAATACCATGGGCTTAGCTTCAGCGTATCCCGGCAGGGGCGCTTCCGCAGGATTAGTTGCCAAGGTGATGGTGTCACCTACGCGAGCATCCTGCACTGCTTTGATGGCAGCAGCAAGGTATCCAACCTCCCCTGCATGGAGATCGTCAACTTGCACTTGAGACGGTGAAAGCACACCCAACTCGTCAATTTCGTACTCCTTGTGGGAGGCCATTAGCCGCACCTTGTCGCCCCGTTTCACCATGCCATCCATCACTCGGAAGTAGACAATCACACCTCGATAGGAGTCGTAGTAACTGTCAAAAATTAATGCCCTCAGTGGCTCAGACACGGTATCACGGGGGGCAGGAATGCGCTGGACGATTGCCTCTAGGATTTCGCCAATGCCGATACCTTCTTTAGCCGATGCTAGAATAGCATTGCTGCAATCTAGCCCGATGATTTCCTCAATTTCAGCCTTGACCCGATCAGGTTCTGCACCAGGAAGGTCGATTTTATTGAGGACTGGGATAATTTCTAGGTTATGCTCTAGTGCCAGATACACGTTCGCCAAGGTTTGAGCCTCTACCCCTTGGGAAGCATCCACTACTAGCAGTGCCCCTTCGCAAGCTGCCAGCGATCGTGACACCTCATAGGAAAAGTCTACGTGTCCAGGAGTATCAATCAGGTTAAGCACATAGGTTTGCCCGTCTTTAGCGGTATAGTTCATGCGGGCCGCCTGTAGCTTGATCGTGATCCCCCGCTCCCGCTCCAGTTCCATGTTGTCTAAAAACTGCTCCTTCATTTCCCTAGCAGCAACGGTGCCCGTCTCTTGCAGAAGGCGATCAGCAAGGGTTGACTTACCGTGATCGATGTGAGCAATAATACAAAAGTTGCGAATTCGAGAAACGGGAACGCTTGTCATACAATCCAGCTAGGGTAGTCGGGCATACGTTTACGTATTTTAATACAGCCTGTTTAGTGGTGGGTGATAGCGATGATCTTTACCCCTACCCCGCAAACATGACTTAAACCTTTTTAGACACTTTCACCTTAAAGTCAAACACTTTAATGAAAGACGGTGGGTGATAATTAAGGCATAGATGCTGAGTAGTGACCATGATGCAACAACTGCTGGGTTTAGATGCAGACCCGACTATGGATCCAGAAGCCAGGGTGACAGGTGATGCCAATGTGAATACGGAGGCAGTCGCCGAGGATGCAGATGCAGATGATATCATTACCGAGCTAGACATTAGCCATCTCACTATCGAAGACGATACCCCTGCGGACAATTTTCAGTCGGCCCAGCAACAGCGGTTACTAGTAGATGCTCTCTGTAGCTCCCAGGCCATACCTCCACCCTTTATTGCCGAGGCGAATGTAGGACTGTTTTACAAGCTTTATGGTGATCCGATCGTTCCCAATGTGTTCCTCAGCCTAGGGGTGCACCGTGCCGAAGATTGGTCAGCCCGCCGCTATCGCTCTTATTTTGTTTGGGAATTTGGCAAAGTTCCCGATGTTTGCATTGAGATTGTGTCTAATGCAGAAGGGAATGAGTTGAGCTTAAGCCGGAAGTCTCAGCAGCAAGGCAAGGAGCGTTGTAAGAAAGATATCTATGCTCAAATTGGCGT
>JANWZG010000323.1 GCA_025054735.1 Cyanobacteriota bacterium
GTCCAAGCCACCCTTGATCACCCCTCCACCCGCTGTCAATGACGACGAGCCGCCTGTGACCTCCTTTGCTGATTGGGATGCACCACAGCTATCATCCACGTTAGAGATGCCGAATATTCCTAAGCCTGTCTCCCCTGATGAGTGGACTGATGACGACCCCTGGATTTAGGCTTGAACCCTAGCTTGTCCTGAGGCAAATGCTCTGACAGTGCCATCGCCTAATCGGATTAGCAGTTGCCCAGTTGCATCAATCCCCGCCCCCTGTCCGACGATCGTGCCTTCAGCAGTGGTAAAACTCAGGTTTTGATGGCGTAAATAGTCTCGCTCCTGGAGCGCAGGCAATAGCGGTTTCAAAGGTTCAGATGCCTGCGTAGTTGCTAATAGGCCTACTGCTTGCAAGAGGTAACGTCGGATCTGTTCCAGCATTGCTAACTCTGTGGGCACCTGAGCTGTAAGACTATGCAGACTGATCGGATGACCTAGCTGTGCTGTCGTTAACCCAGTTTGGGTAAAGTCTACCCAGCGATTGAGACCAATGCCCACGATCGTCCGGCGCGATTCTGCTGGTTGTCTCCACCCCGACTCACAGAGAATTCCAGCTAGTTTGCGATCACAGACATACAAATCGTTAGGCCACTTCAACCGTAACATCCCCTGCACGTCAGGTGCTAAGTCTTCTACAGCGTAGATTACTGCTAACCCTGCGGCAAGGCTAAAACTGGGCAAGCAATGGGGCCGGATATGATCGAGCACTACGCTTGCGGTCAATACTCCAGGTGGCGAGTGCCATGTCCGTCCCTGTTGTCCCCGGCCTGCGGTTTGCCGCTGAGTAACTACTACATCCCCGTGCTGAAGATACGCTGCATGGTCGATCGCCCATGTATTCGTACTTGCACATTCCTCCAACCAATGGAGCCAAGAGGGTATTGATGCTGACAAACCAGAACCACTCTGCGCCATGACCTGCCCAGTCTAATCCTTGCAATTCGCCGTGAGGTCGATCGCAACGTTAATGATGCCCGGTTCTGGGCTGGGATAGAGTTGGAAGCCAACTCGCTTGCATAGACGGCGCATTCCTTCATTTTCCTGTAAGACCTCGCCAGTAATGCGTTGCAATCCCTCGGCACGGGCTACATCAACGAGGCGGCTGAGTAGCTCGGTGCCAATGCCTTGCCGTTGGTAGGGGTCGGCAACCATCATGGCAAATTCAGCTTCAGGAAGGCCATGCTTTTTAGAGATGCGGGCAATACCCAAGATTTTGGGGTCAGGGTCAGTGATTTCAGCCACGAGGGCAATCTCGCGATCGTAGTCATTGAAACAGATACGGGTCAGGCGATCGTGGGCAATGCGTGTGCTGAACTTCATGGAGTGGAAGTAGCGTAGATAAACGCTGTGTTCGGACAGGGTGCGGTGAAAATCAATCACTAGTGGCTCATCCTCTGGGCGGATAGGACGGATAGTAATGCCATCCCGGAATGGCCACCTGTACTGAATAGGGTAGGGACGAATGGCAAGTTGCACCTGTTCAGCCGGATCACTCTGCAAAATCACCCTGGCATCCAGCGCTAGCAATCCAGAAGGTGAGGCCATTAGTGGATTGATGTCAATTTCACGAATTTGGGGCTGTTCTGCTACCAGTTGGCTAAAGCGCACCAGTAACTGTTCCAGGGCATCCAAGTCCACAGCCTTACGTCCTCGCACCCCCTGTAGAGCCTTGTAGATCAGCGTGTTTTCCATCAAGCGCCGTGCCAAGGTGCTGTTGAGGGGTGGCAAGGCGATCGCCCGGTCTTGAAACACTTCTACCAATTGACCACCACTACCAAACACCAACACTGGGCCAAACTGGGGGTCTTGGCTGCTACCTAGGATCAACTCATAGCCATCTACCCGGATCATCGGCTGCACCGTCACTCCTTGGAAGTGCTCTGCCCCGGCCTTGTCGGTAACGTTCGCTTGAATGTGAGCAAAGGCTCGGTACACTGCTTCCGGATCGAGTAAGTTCAGTTGCACACCACCCACGTCAGTTTTGTGGGTAACGGTACGAGAATAGAGCTTAAGGACAACAGGATAACCGATGCGATCAGCAGCAGCGACAGCCTCGTCTGCTGTAATGGCAATGTGGGTCGGCACCACTGGGATGCCATAGGCTGCCAACACCTGTTTAGATTCTACCTCGGTCAATAGGGTACGACGGTCAGCTTGGGCTTGGCGCAGAACGCGGGCGATCGCTGATCGATCCACTTGATCCTGCATACCCAAAATGGGTGTTTCATACAAGCTTTTCAGGTTGTAACTGTAGCGCCATAACAGGCTAAACACCTGCGCTGCCTCGTCGGGATAGCGATAGGTGGGGATCGCCGCTTGGTTGAGAATACGCTCTCCTTCATCGACTTCAGCACCACCCATCCAACTGGCAATAATTGGCTTGTGGGAATTGCTAGCCTGCCAAGTCTCTACCACGACCTTAGCAGTCTGGGTGGGGTCAGTCATGGCTTGGGGAGTAAGAATCAACAGACTGCCATCGCTGTGAGGGTCTGCTAGTACTATCTTGAGGGCCTCAGCAAACCGGTTGGGATCAGCATCTCCTAGAATATCGATCGGGTTTCCATGGCTCCAATGGGCAGGCAATACCTGATTCAAGGCTGCCAGACTTTCCTCCGACAAGGTTGTTAGGGAACCACCAGAGCGAATCAAGGCATCGGTTGCTAGCACACCAGGGCCACCAGCATTAGTGATGATACTAAGGTTAGATCCCTTTGGTCGGGGTTGTTTTGCTAACACTTCCGCCATGTCGAACAAGTCTTCGATGTGCTCTACTCGCAACACACCGCAACGACGAAAGGCCGCATCCAACACAGCATCACTGCCCGTCAGAGAGCCAGTATGGGAAGCAGCCGCTTGCGCAGCCGCTTGGGTTCGTCCAGCTTTGATGACAATGATGGGCTTGCTGAGGGCAACTTCCCGCGCAGCCGAGAGAAACGATCGCGCATTGCCAATCGACTCCATGTAAATGACAATACTGTGGGTGTTGGGATCATCGCCCAGATAGTCAATCAAGTCACCCCAGCCTACATCTAACATGGATCCCAGAGAAATAAAGGCACTGAAGCCCACATTCTCTCGCAGGCTCCAGTCCAAAATTGAAGTGCAGAGTGCTCCACTCTGGCTAATGAACCCGACGTTGCCCCGCTTGGCCATCTGACTTGCAAAGGTAGCATTCAAGCCAGTAATAGGATTTTGAACACCTAAGCAGTTGGGGCCAATTAGATGCATCCGTCCTTGGGCAATTTGCTGGATTTCTGCCTCTAAGCGAATGCCCTCGGCTCCAATCTCCTTGAAGCCAGCAGAGAGAATGATGGCTCCTTTTACCCCTACGTCCACACAATCTTGAATAATGGCAGGTACTCCTGCCGCAGGAATAGCAATCACTGCCAAATCGATAGGTTCTGGTAGGGCTTGGAGACGGTCATAGGCGCGAATTCCCAACACGTTATGTCGTTTGGGGTTCACTGGATAAATTGTGCCTCCAAAGGGGCTACTCAATAGGTTCCAGAGCACAGTGCGTCCTACACTACCATCGCGCTCAGTGGCTCCGATCACAGCTACCGATCGGGGCGAAAAAATTGGTTCTAGGGGATGGCTATTAGTTTTCCACAGGTCAGTAGCTGGATCATAGGGTAGCTGGGTAGATAGGTTACTCATGGTCATAGGCCCCTATGACGTGAGGACAGGATCGGTCTGGTGATACAGGCTGGCATCAAGGCGACAGCCACGGTAGGCCAAGATATACAGTTCTCGCATGTCTTGAATGAGTGGATAGCGGGGATTTGCGCCAGTGCATTGGTCGTCAAAGGCTTGTTCTGCCATAGACTCCAGGTGGTCGTAGAACTCTTGCTCGGTTTCCGACAGGGTTTCACGAATAGTGGCCGGAATCTCTAATTGACGCTTCAGGTCTTCGATCGCTGCAATCAACCGTTCTACCTTCTCGTCGTCCGTATCGCCTCCTAGATGCAAGTAGTCAGCAATTTCTGCGTAGCGATGCTTAGCGTTGGGATAGCGATATTGCGGGAAAATAGCCTGCTTAAACGGTGCATCCGTGGCGTTGTAGCGGATGACATGGCTAATCATCAAGGCATTGGCTAGGCCATGGGGCACGTGGAAAGTTGATCCCAACTTGTGAGCTAGGGAGTGACACACTCCTAAGAAGGCGTTGGCAAAGGCCATACCTGCGATCGTCGCTGCGTAGTGAACTTTTTCCCGTGCCTCTGGATCCTTAGCTCCCTGTTGATAGGCACGGGGCAGGTAAGTGAGCAGCAGCTTGATGGCTTGCAGTGCCAGCCCATCGGTAAAGTCACTGGCCATCACTGACACGTAGGATTCCAGGGCATGGGTGAGGGCATCAATGCCACCGTAGGCTGTCAGGCGCTTCGGCATGTTTAAGGTCAGGTTAGGATCAACAATGGCCATATTGGGGGTAAGGGCATAGTCTGCTAAGGGATATTTGATACCCACGCGATCGTCTGTCACCACTGCAAACGGTGTAACCTCTGACCCTGTTCCTGATGTGGTGGGAATACAGATGAGCTGGGCCTTTTGACCCAAGGTTGGCAACTCATAGACCCGCTTGCGAATATCCATAAATCGCATTGCCAAGCCCTCAAATTCCACCTGTGGCTGCTCATACATCAACCACATCACCTTCGCTGCATCCATCGGCGATCCACCCCCGACGGCAATAATCACATCAGGGTT
>JANWZG010000324.1 GCA_025054735.1 Cyanobacteriota bacterium
GGTTGGGGTGGGTCAAGTTGATTCATTAGACGGATAGCTTTGACATAATCAGCATCACTACCCGGTTGTTTGCGTACCCAAGCCATTGCCCTAGCCTTTCCTTGCTGACTCATCAAAATCAGTGCCCCCCAAAACTGGACATCAGCTCGACTAGGGTTAACCTTCAAAGCTGCTGTCACTCGATTCCATAGCCGTCCAGAGTCAGTTTTTAACAGAGTTAAAATGTCCTCTCGAGCATTTAGGTTTGCTTGCATGGCTGTAATTGCCTTCGCCCATTGCCCGTCAATTAAATAGACAAAGATTTGCTCGCTAACACTCCCCCATTGCTGCTTTGCCTGGGCACTCGTTACCTCAGCATGGAGGCGAATATAGTCAAGCTGTGCCTGAGCGTCGGCTGTCCATTGTTTAGCAGGTATCTGCTGCTTGATAGCTTCTAGCCACAGTCGTGCTGGTGTCCACAGGCCACTTTGGGCTAATGTCAAAATCGATTGATAAGCGCGGGTAGAAATGGCTGGCTCCCTAAGGGAAATCGGCTCTAGCTGAATTGGATCCAATAAAAACTTACGTGGTTTAATGCGATAAACTTTGTACTGTGGTTCTAGGTCGATCGTGTGATTGATAACCAACTCTGGTAGGCCGCCACCTGTGAACTCTTGCCACACCGGTACCGAAGGGGTACCACTCCACGATAGCAACGAACCCAAGTAACCGGTTTCGGGGTTATAGTGCAAAACTTGACCATAGAACAATGGCTGGCTGCCACGGGTGTACTTTCCCTTGAGATTCAGCCAAATTCCTAGCCGTGGTGCTTGGTCTTGAAAGATCTCAATATCCGTCAGCGGTAGCGACTGGCTAGAGCCACTACCTGAAGCATAGGCATCGCTAATCGGCGCAGTTACTAAGCTCTCTTCAGGCCCAGTGACGGTCACTTGGCTGATAAGCCAGAAAAATTGCGCCCGTTTTTTAGGATTTACTTTATCCAAAGGCTTGCCATGGATATCGACAGGCTGATAAACCCTTAATTCAACAATTTGCAAGCAGCCGTGGCGATCGCTACAGCCTGCTATAGGTGCCATCACGGGTAAAACCATGGCAGGTGGCGTTGTAGCCTTGTCATCACTGCGCTGTAGCGGCATCATCTCCCCTGGAATGAACCCGCTTTGGCGGATAACAGCCTTAATATCACCCAATGTTTGCACAAGCTGTTGGTTAGCTGTGGGAATTCGCGTCCAATCTGGCAAAAATCGATTTAGCCAAGTCGCAGCATTAGGATCAAAGATAAGCTGTATCCCCAAGCGAACACTGCCATAAACCACCCCCGCTGATGCTAGCAAGATCGCGACAGACAGCAGCCCAGACAAGCGACTGGTTCGCTGAGACGAAGTAGAAGTACGAGAGCTTGAGGCCATCTACTGGTAGTTAACGTTCGCTAATCGGAATGTAGGGTACATTATGCAAACCAGTGTAAATTTGTGTTGGCCGGAAGATACGATTCTCAGCAAGTTGCTCTTTCCAGTGGGCTAACCAACCAGCTACTCTGGCGATCGCAAACACTGGTGTGAACAAATCCGTCGGGATGCCCAACTTGCGATAGACCAACCCAGAATAAAAGTCTACGTTTGGATAAATGCCCTTGTGGGCTAACCGCTCTGCTACAGCATTCTCTAGCTCCACAGCAATATCATAGTATTGATCACGACCAAACTTTTCAAACAACGTTTCCGCTGCTTGCTGAAGAATAGTAGCACGAGGATCCTTAACCTTGTACACCCGATGACCAAATCCCATAATCCGTTGCTTCTGTTCAAGCATCTTCTCTAGATAGGGACGGACATTTGCCACTGAGCCGATTTCCTCTAGCATGGTGATCACCTCCTCATTCGCCCCGCCATGCAGTGGCCCTGCTAGCGTACCCACGGCTGAGGCTACCACGGCGTAAGGATCTGTCAGGGTGGATGCTGTAACCATTGCCGAGAACGTCGAAGCATTGATGGTATGCTCAGCATGGAGGGTCAAGCAAGTATCAAATATCTTGGCAGCAATTGGCTCAGGTTCTCGCTCGCTCAGCATGTACAGAAAATTTGCCGCATAGTCCAGATCATCTCTGGGCTGCACAGGATCATTCCCCTTGCGGATGAGCTGAAAGGCAGCTACCATCGTAGGAATTTTTGCCAGCAGTCGAACTACAGCTTGTTTGATATAGGCTGGATCATCGAGTGCCCGCCGCGAATAGAACAAGCCCAAAGCTGCTGCTGAAGCCTGTAGTGCATCCATTGGGTGTCCACTCTCAGGGAAGCACTTCATCATATCTCGAATCCGGAACTTCACTCGGCGATGATAGCGAATTTCATGCTCAAAATCGTCTAGTTGTTCTCGGGTAGGCAGGTTTCCCCAAATCAGCAGGTAGGCTACTTCCAAGAAGGTACTTTTTTCTGCGAGATCCTGAATTGAAATTCCACGGTATTCCAAGATACCTTTTTGTCCGTCCACGAAGCTAATAGATGATTGTGTTGCAGGAATACCTTCTAGCCCTGCTCTATATTCACAAACCGTCATGGGTTCAACCTGTTTTGCTGCAAATGCGTATGAGGTCTAACTTATCAGAAAACTCTAAAGCAGCATAGATAGTCAAGCCTAGGTCACTAGGCTCAAGTGTTAGGGTTTGGTAATGCTTAATAGGTTTTGACAAGAACTACCAATCTGTTGTTGTTATATACCAAATATGCAATGGTTGGTTAGCAGTTCAAAATCAGACTTGAGATCACTGTTGATTGTAACTGTTGATTGTATCAGAGTCGTCACCTTAAAGTTGGCTGAGCGGTTAGTTGCACGATCGCTACAACCTAGTGTATGACAGTTTAGGGAACTGATTACGGCATGAGTGGTTTATGAGTGATCTCATCGCAGCAGTGCGATCGGGTGACAAGGTCGCTCTGAAAGCGTTAATTGATCGTGGCGTTGACCTAAACTCAGGAGACGCTGATGGTACAACAGCGCTAATTGTAGCAGCAGAAACAGGCCAAAATGAGGTGATTGAGCTATTGCTAGCAGCAGGAGCAGACTGCAATCAAGCTGATAACGACGGTTGGACACCCCTAATGGGGGCAGCCAGTGTTGGCAACTCAGTTGCTGTAGATCGGTTGCTCCAGCATGGGGCCGCTATTAATGCACAGACCAATTTTGGAGTGACGGCTTTGATGACAGCCGCCGCTAAGGGACAAGTTGAAACAGTTCGTCAGTTGTTAGCTCAAGGAGCGAGCTTGACCCTTAGAGACCATAATGGCTGGACTGCATTAATTTGGGCTGCGGATGCCCAGCACCATGACGTGATGGAGGTTTTGAAACAGGCACGCGAGCGTCAAGCAACCCAGCCCTAGGGATCGGTTTGTAGCTCGGCAGATTGTAGAAATGTAATCATTTGGTCAATACCCCGCTGAATCCATCGCGTCACGGTCATAGGGCTAACACCAATTTGTTCAGCAACTTCTTTGCGGGATAGATTCCTAAAGAAGACGCACTCGATCACGTTGCGGGTCTTTTCTTCTAGCTGACTTAGGGCGTGCTGAAGCTGTTGCCGCTCTTCTTCTAAGTTTTGCAAAGCCTGATAGCTAACATCAGGCAACATATCTCCTAAGGTCATAGTGCAATCCGCTTGTTGGGAAATTGTGGCATCTAAACTCAGTAGTGAGCGGTTCTGTCCAGCTAATTTGACATCCCGCCATTCATCAAGAGAGATACCCAATTCAGTAGCAATTTCTATATCGCGCGGCTGACGGCCTAGCCGCTTGCTGAGGCTCTCACGTACTCGCTGAGCATCCTTTTGTAGGTCTTGCCAGCGCCGAGGTAACTTAACGGTGTTGGCGCGATCGCGCAGAAAATGAAGAATTTCGCCCCGGATGTAAGGCACTGCAAAAGAACTGAATGCACAGCCTTGATTTGGGTTAAAGCGCTCGATCGCCCGAATCAACCCAATGAAACCAATCTGCTCTAGATCTTCGTAGGGTTCACTACACTGGTGGCACAGTTGATGGGCAATCTTGCGAACTAAGCCAGTGTTAAGCCGAACAATTTGATTGCGCACCGCGATCGTTGGATTCTGGTAATAACTAGCTAGCAGTTCAAGACTGCGAGCATGAAGGGACGGTTGACTTGCCATCATCTGCGGAGACCTCTCGTGAATACAACATCTTTGCTGAGGAGTTACTCCTATTCTCTGGATTGCACTCCAACAGAACCATCGTTGTTTCACGGGATCAAGGGTTATACCCCCCAACAATATCCGTACATATACGCAACCCCACACTCGCAGCCTTTTCCTCAAAAGCCACCCCTGCCAGACCTTGCCTCTACTTAAGAATTGAAAATACCCGCCAACTAAAGAAGACAAGCAACCAATAGCTGGTGCCTCATGACAATAATTTTTGGGAATTGCGGAATACTGATGCTGTTGGCAATTTGTAGTCGCATGGTTAGTGAGTTGTTTAAAGTTAACCCCCATCGTGGTTCTGCTGATATTCGTGCCCCTGGCCGTATTCGCCTCCAGCAGATCTGGTCTGACCAGTGGTACTGGGGAGTTGGACTATTGGTGAGCGACATAGGAGCATTAGCGATCGCGTGGACAGTAGCCACTCGCTTAAACCAGTTTTACCTCCCCATTCCTACGGAGTTAAATTGGTGGGTGTGGCTAGGGTTACCGAGCTTGTTTTGGGTATTTGCCGCAATTACCTTGCTGTTTTTTGCCAG
>JANWZG010000325.1 GCA_025054735.1 Cyanobacteriota bacterium
CGCGAGCACTAGAACAGGTGATTGATGCCGTGGGGGCAACAGCGATCGACTACCCAGGCCGGACTCAGTGCTGCGGTTGGCCAATCTCTAGCTATGCCACAACGGAATCATTTCGCATGGCTGGGAAACACATCAAGGCCGCGATCGCAGCAGGGGCCGATTGCATGGTTACCCCTTGTCCCCTCTGTCATTTGAACCTAGACTCACGTCAACCGGAAGTGGAGCAGGTAATCGGGGAGCCGCTGGGCTTACCAATTCTGCATTTACCTCAGCTAGTTGCTTTATCCCTAGGAGTCAGTCCCAAAGAGTTAGGGCTAGAGCGGCATATTGTATCAACCCGTCCGCTGCTGAAAAAGCTAGGGCTATGCTGAGGCATCAATTTATCCCGCCTGCTAGCAGTTACATGGTTGGGTGCACATAGAATCTGCCACTGATTTAACCCTCGTCTAGGCTGACTCTGGGTTAAGCTTGCTCATAACCCAGGTAGTATAAGTGCCGATCGGACTCCAGATTAGGTATGGTACTAGCAGCCAGCCTGCTGTGGCAGAGACCTTCCAAACCGCAGGTGTTAAGAATAGGCCAAATACAAACCCGATGCCACCAATTAGTGCTCCTGCTCGCAGACTGCGTAGACGCAAAGTTGCAGGTGTGAAGGCCATAATTAACGCCTCTTGGATCAAGAATCCCATCATTAGTTGCCGGGTATGGCTAGCACCGGGGGCACTACGCCAAACTAAGCTAGCAGATGTGATGCCACAGAGAAAGATCACCGTCCAAATAATGGGAATTGCCCACTCAAAGGTCAGCCAAGTGGGACGACGCAACCGTCCAAACCAACGGGCATCAGCGGGACTAAACCGATTGATGCCAACAGCAACAATAACGGAGGCTGCGGCAATGACTAGCCAAGTAACGATCATAGACATTGCGGAAACGCTTGGACAGATGCATACCCTCTACATTGTAAAGTTACTGTAAATTTGTGAACCATGAATTGGAGTTACGACCCGTTAAGATGCGAGGGGGTAGGTTGTCAACAGTTAAGGTTGCAGATGCTATGCCAACAGAGGGGCCAGAGAAGACAATGCCAACGATCGGCAGACGCGAGCTACTAATTACAACTCTAGCGGCTGGCTTTGCTGCTGCTGTTCATCCAGTTTCTGCTGCTGCCATTAGAACAGAAGCTACAGGTTTGGTAGCAGGTGCTGTGCGTATTCCTGTAGCCGATGGACAAATCCCTGCCTACCGGGCTATGCCCAATCGGGGGAGAGGATTTCCTGTAGTGCTTGTAATTCAAGAAATTTTTGGAGTCCATGAGCACATTCAAGACGTGTGTCGTCGGTTAGCAAAACTAGGATATATGGCGATCGCCCCTGAATTATTTGTCCGTCAGGGAGATGTATCCAAACTCAGCAGCATTGACGAGATTCGTCCCATTGTTGCTAGTGTGCCTGACACCCAAGTGTTGTCTGACCTAGATGCCACAGTACTATGGGCATCACGATCAGGCGGTAACGTTAAGCGTTTGGGGATTACTGGGTTTTGCTGGGGTGGACGAATTGTTTGGCTGTACGCTGCCCACAGTGCCCAACTCAAGGCAGGGGTAGCTTGGTATGGACGGTTGGTTGCAGACCCCACACCACTTCAGCCACAGTCTCCGATCGATATTGCCAATTTACTCAAGGCCCCCGTGCTAGGACTCTATGGCGGTGCAGATGTAAGTATTCCCAACAACACCGTAGACCTAATGAGGGATGCTCTAAAGGCAGCGAACAAGCCGTCAGAGATTATCCTCTATCCCGATGCTCCCCATGCCTTCTATGCAGACTATCGCTCTAGCTATCGGCAAGAACCTGCTCAGGATGGCTGGAAACGCCTACGGGCTTGGTTTAAGCAACATGGTGTGAGTTGATTCTACAACCCGCAACGCTTCTACATCCAATTGTTCATGATCCAGTTCATGATCCGACCGTGCATGAGCTAGAGTAACTGCGTCTGCCTATAGCGATCGTGCCATAAACCTATTACGTCCATTAGCTTTAGCCTCGTAGAGGGCTTTATCGGCTGTATCGATCAGTACATCCATAGTTATGTCTGGATTCGGCACTAGACTGCACACCCCCAAACTAACCGTGACATAGGCACTAACAGGGGAATATTCATGAGATATACGCAGCCAGCAGACCGATTGGCGAATCTCTTCGGCAATGTGCTCAGCCCCAGCTAAATTGATAGCAGGCAGGACGATTGCAAACTCTTCTCCCCCATATCGAGCAATCAAGTTGCTCGGCTGCTGGACAGCTTGCCGCATTGACCAAGCCACTTGTTGCAAACAAATATCACCTGCACGGTGACCATAGTTATCGTTGTATGCCTTGAAGCAATCAACATCACACAAAATTAGGGCTAGATGATGACCAGCCTGTTGCGCCTGTTGCCATGCTTGAGCAAGGTATTCCTCAAACCGACGGCGATTGGCTAACTGAGTCAGCTCATCCACCGTTGCAAGTTGATAAAGAGCCTGATTGGCACGCTGAAGTTCTAAGGTGCGCTGAGCAACTTGAGTTTCTAAGGTGCGATTAGTTTGCTCCAAGGTTGCAAAGGATGCTTGCAACTGCTGCTGCATCTGGTCAAATACCTGGGCTAAGGTGACGATCTCGGCAATAGGTGGGGTGATTGTATAGGTATCAGTAGGAGAGAGTTTCCCATCAGCGATCGCCTGAGCAGCCTGACTAAAGCGCAACATGCTACGGCTAATCCAGCGACAAATTAGCAGACCCACTAGGCTAGATAGCACCAAGGTAATAGCACAAAACACAGCCGTTACTTGAGCATTGCGGTAGATCTCTGCCATGAAATCTGCCCTGGGAATAATGACAACTAGGAGCCAACTAATCCCGTTTTCCTGTACAAGGGGCATAATTTGCACAAACTGTCTGCCACTTGAGGTATTAACTGAAAGCTGATAAGGACGATTGATACGCTTAAACCCATCAAATTGAGACTGGAGATAGGTAGACACTTGACTCACCAGCACGCTCTGGCTTTGGCTAGCAGTAATGCGCTCAGTACTAGTCGGTGTAATTACAAACAAATTCTCTTTGTAAGAGCTAGCAACCAACTGACCATTACGCTCAATAATGAATGCCTGTCCAGTTTTACCAATCTTCAAGCTTTGCAGAAACTTACTGATATCTGCTAGGTCAAAGTCTGTCGCCAATACACCTTGGAGCTTACCTGAGGCATAGATTGGGTAAACGTGAGAAATCCCTAAGGTCGTGGCATCAAAGTAGTTGTAGATACCAGTCCAACTTGGTTTACCCGCCTGGACTGCTTGGTGATACCATGGGCGTTGCCGCGGATCATAGTCTAGGGAGATTCTACGTTTTTTAATAAGGTCACCACGATCGTTGGCATAGTAAGTGTGTAGTTGACCCAAGGCATTAGAGGGCACAAGTAGTACCTCAAAGGGGTATTGCCCGCGGCTGCGTCGCACAGCTACATAGGTGCCATCCTGGTTGCCAAAGGAAATGTGGTTGATGCCCTGACGAAACACATGGTGCAGATCGACAAAGTGGTGACTGAGTTGATCAAGATTTTGAGGATTTAGCTGTCTAGTTCTCAATTCACTGGCACTAAGCTGATTGATTACTATCGGTACAGCCAGATAGTTTTGTGTATACTTGATGATGCGCTCACTGACTTCTTGTTGCAGGCGTGTCACAATTTCCTGAATAGTTTGTTGACCACTGCGAAACGAGAGCCACCCAGTTATACCAACTGTAGTACAAATCTGGAGCATAAACGGCACTACCAGCACCAACTGTAAGGGCATACTCCGCCGCTGATGGATGAGTTGTTGTTGACAGTTCGGCTGTACCATTACGCTTAGTCACAACACTATGTTGAAGAGGAAATGAGGAAGATTAACAGTCTAGTTTGCTGTCATGGTTTAGCATTGCCTGATCGGAGGCCAAACTAACAGGGTCACAGCACAGAGTTGATAGACCAGCGCTAGTAGAACCAAAGCTTGAGGATTCTAGAGATGAGGCCAACAGCTAAGTCAGACAATTAGTCAGTAATAAACTTAACTGCAAGTCTAGCGGCAAGCTGAAAGATAGCCGTGTATTTCAGTGATTTATGGCAATTGTGGGAAAAACCGAGAACAGATATTGCTGAGGAGCAGTTGTGAACTGCTGCAGCTATAGTGCTAGATAAGTTATGCCATCTTGCTAATCTTCCTCAACAGGATTCGGTGTCGAATTCCAGACTCTCCGACTAAAATTGAACTATCACCTAAGCATGGACACAATTAGCTACGATTAGCTACGTGCTTGAGTAACCATTTGCTCATTCCCGCAACCCTATGCTTCAGTTTCGCATCCAGCCTGATAGCGACATTCCAGCGTCAACCCAACTCTATAACCAGATCCACTTTGCGATCGCCTCCCGCCAGTATCCCCCAGGCCATCGCCTTCCTAGCACGCGCCAGTTAGCCCAAATCACTGGACTGCACCGCAATACCATTAGCAAAGTCTATCGTCAGTTAGAAGAAGACGGCGTTGTAGACTCTCAAGCGGGTTCTGGCATTTATGTACGTGCCCAAGGGGGAGATGAGCAACTAGTAGAGCAAAAACCCACTATCCTGACCCAGCACCCAGAGGCTCACAAACTTGTGAAACAAAGCCTTGATGAGTTGGTGAAACAAGGCTACTCATTGCACCAATTACGAGA
>JANWZG010000326.1 GCA_025054735.1 Cyanobacteriota bacterium
CCTTGATTCCAATCTTGCAAAAGCCAGTAATGGAATTCCTGGTTGAACTATTGCGTGAGCATGGATTCACCAAAATCATGGTCAATGTTAGCCACCTAGCGAATGAAATTGAGGGTTACTTTCGCGATGGTCAGCGATTTGGAGTGCAAATTGCCTACTCCTTTGAGGGTCAAATCATTGATGGCGAGCTAGTTGGTAAAGCTCTGGGATCGGCTGGTGGGATGCGCAAAATCCAAGATTTTCAGCCCTTTTTTGATGACACATTTGTAGTGTTGTGTGGTGATGCTCTGATCGATCTGGACTTGACTAGCGCAGTGAAATGGCATAAGGAAAAGGGGGCGATAGCCACTATTATCATGAAGAAGGTAGCGCGAGAAGAAGTCTCTAGTTACGGAGTCGTCGTTACTGACGATAATGGCCGCATCAAGTCCTTTCAAGAAAAGCCTTCCGTCGAAGAAGCCCTTAGCACTGAAATTAACACGGGCATTTATATCTTTGAGCCAGAGATTTTAGATTACATCCCATCTGGTCAGGAATATGACATTGGTAGCCAATTGTTCCCAAAACTAGTGGAGATGAATGCTCCTTTCTATGGGGTTTCTATGGAATTTGAATGGGTTGATATTGGCAAGGTGCCAGACTATTGGCAGGCTATTCAAGATGTGCTACTGGGTAAGGTGCGCAATGTTAGTATTCCGGGTGAAGAGGTCAAACCAGGTATTTTCACAGGGCTGAACGTGGCTGTTAACTGGAGTCAGGTGGATATCCGAGGCCCAGTCTATATTGGTGGTATGACCCGTATTGAAGATGGGGCACAGATTATTGGCCCCACGTATATTGGCCCTAGCTGCCATGTTTGTTCCGGTGCCCTAGTTGAACGCAGTGTTGTGTTTGAATATTCTCGCCTCGGTCCAGGGGTGCGCCTGATCGATAAGCTTGTGTTCGGTCGCTACTGTGTAGACAAGACTGGTGCCACGATCGACGTACAGGCTGCCGCTTTAGACTGGCTAATCACTGATGCCCGCGAAGCTATGCCTGATAAGCCCTCAGAGGAGCGATTAGCCATAGCCGAACTCCTTAACACCGAGGGCACATCGTAGGCTGTCATCAACATTAACCGCCTAGAGATACAGCAGATGTTGAAACTCTCAGCCTGTTGGCAACAGTTTGCTGTGTCTGATTATTCGTAATTTACTGGTATGGCCAAAAACTGGTTGATTAAGACAAGTTGATTGTTGTTAAGGCTCGTAGTGAGGACTTAAGTCCTCACTACCGACGTCCTAACTAGATAATGTCCTACACTAGATTATGCATTGTTTATCTGTATCAACGAAGTCTGCTATAATCTACGACTTAATTATCTTCCAGAAGTTTTGATAAGACATGATTTTCTCAGAGGTGCCCAATGAATAGCTGCACGTTGTATGCAGAAATTGTGCAAGCTCCCCAACTGCGATACACCCAAGATAACCAGATGGCAGTTGCTGAGTTGGTTGTGCAATTTCCAGGGTTACGGAGTGACGATCCACCTGCAACGTTGAAGGCTGTGGGTTGGGGTAATCTAGCTCGAGAAATTCAGGAAACTTATCATGAGGGCGATCGCGTCGTGATTGAGGGTCGGTTATCAATGAATCGCGTTGATCGTCCTGAAGGCTTCAAAGAAACACGAGCTGAATTGACCATTCAACGAATTTATCGATTAGGCACAGATGGTGTGCTCCAAAGTTCTTCGGCATTATCCACTACCTCTGTCAAGGCATCGCCTAAAGCTAGCGCAAGTAGCTCTATAGTGTCTGAGGCATCGTCAAGTTCCGCTACAACTTACTCAGCAGACGCAGATGCTTTTGACGACATTCCCTTTTGAAGAAAACTGAGTATAGCTCTAGAAATGCCATGAATTCAGTAAAGCCGTAATCAGGCAGATAACAGGTATCTTCAGTGCATCCTTCATGCCTACTGCTTCTTCTGTATCAGCAACTAGGCTAATTGGTCTGCATATTTACTGAGCAATCCACCGAACCATCAATACCTGTTACCTGATCGACCCGAGCAACAGTAAGGTAGCGCTTTACAATCCCTGCATCTGACTGATCGTGTCGTTCAGCGTCATCTAGGATTTGTAGCCACTGACGTAGAGCGTAGGTAATAGCCTCAACATCATGGGCGTTTCCCTGGAGCTTAATTTTCACTAGGTTACTCACGATAATCACCTATCTGGTCACGATGAAGACATAATCGTTCAGTTTCCCCTTTCTGAACTTCTGAATTCCTATCCGGATAGGTTCTAGGCTTTCAGAGAAACAACGTAGTCCTGTAATCCTTAGCTGCTAAGATTGATTACGGTTGTTGAGGAGACTACGGCTTATGGCACTGGACTATCCTGATGATGTTAAATATCTGGATACCCATGAATATGTCCGGTTAGATGGTGATATCGCAACAGTTGGTATTTCAGCTTATGCCATCGATCAACTCGGCGACATTGTGTTTTTGGAACTAGCCGATATTGGCAAAGCCCTTGCTAAGGGTGATACATTTGGCAATATCGAGTCTGTAAAAGTTGCTGAAGACTTGTACTCACCAGTCTCTGGTGTTGTCATAGAGCGGAACACACGGGTGTTAGAAGCAATAGATAATGCTGAGTCTCCTGACCAGCTCGTCAACGATCCCTACGGTGAAGGCTGGCTGATTAAACTTCAAATCACTGATCCAAGTGAGTTGACTGGTGCAATGTCAGCAGATGACTATCGCTTGAAGGTTGAAGGCACTAAATAAGCAAACACTTGATAAGTAAACACTTGAAAAGTGAATTGCCTGGTAGCTTTGTTGACTAGCAATCATGACTACAAGGGCAGCGTTTGCTTCTACAGGCTAGAGACTTTATCGTCTTGCAACAGGAAGTATGTAGTTGGCTGCTATGTTGGCTGAGTGCACTGTTACTCCTGTGTTGGTATTTTAGGATAGCGTCAGCTTCGGTAGTGTCAACTTCTGATGCATCCTTAACTCGCATTGAGATTGTAAAGCTACGTAAAGAAATATAAACTTCTGATAACTTGAGCCAAATGAGGTTCTATTCGTTTTAGTATAAAAAGGCTTGAAAGCATACACAAAAACGGATGGCAGATGAATTAGCTTTGCACCTTGGAGATATAGTCTCTCTCATTTTTCCAGAAGCGTTCTCATAATTCCACGAATGCATTCTTGGAAAGGTGCAATTGTCTGTTAGGTTACTGAAGTGCCCAATAGGTTATGCATGAGGCTTCCTAGGTGTGGAGTTATGTTTCGGCCATTTGTTTTCTAGTGATGCGTCTTGCATTTAAGCTTGTTAAGGTTTGACGAGCTTGTTGAGTCTAGAGGCCTACAACTGGTTGCCAAGTATACTGGTTGCAGGTTCGAACTTCACTTTATGAACACGATTTTAGGAGATTCGATCAATGCTAGATGCGTATACCAGGGTTGTTTCCCAGGCTGATACTCGTGGAGAGTACGTTAGTGGTGCACAGCTTGATGCGCTACGTGCGATGGTTGCTGATGGCAATAAGCGCCTCGATACCGTTAACCGGATCACCAGCAATGCTTCGACAATCGTTGCCAATGCTGCTCGCGCTCTGTTTGCTGAACAGCCTCAACTGATTGCTCCTGGTGGCAATGCTTACACCAACCGTCGGATGGCTGCTTGCTTGCGCGACATGGAAATCATCCTGCGCTATGTAACCTACGCTATCTACACCGGAGATGCTAGTGTTCTGGACGATCGTTGCCTGAATGGTCTGCGTGAAACCTACTTGGCTCTGGGTGTTCCTGGTGCTTCTGTAGCTGCTGGCATTCAGAAGATGAAAGATGCTGCTATCGCTATCGCTAACGATCGCAACGGCATCACTCCTGGCGATTGCAGCCAATTGATGTCTGAAGTTGCTGGTTACTTCGATCGTGCAGCAGCAGCCGTTGGCTAAATTATCAATCCGTCATTGGTCGCTCTATGACCAATGACAATACATTTCAACTAAAGCTTCTTCAAAACAAATAACTAGGGAGATATATACCAATGAAGACACCACTAACTGAAGCAGTTGCCGCAGCAGACTCTCAAGGCCGTTTTCTGAGCAGCACTGAATTGCAAGTTGCATTTGGCCGTCTGCGTCAAGCCAGTGCTAGCTTGGAAGCTGCTAAGCTTCTAGCTGCTAAGGCAAACGATTTGGCTAACGCTGCTGCTAACGCTGTATACCAGAAGTTCCCTTACACCACCCAGATGCAGGGCCCTAACTATGCTGCTGATCAGCGTGGTAAGGACAAGTGCGTTCGTGACATCGGCTACTACCTGCGGATGATTCAATACTGCCTCATTGCTGGTGGTACCGGTCCCATGGATGAGTACTTAGTTGCTGGTTTGGCTGAAATCAACAGCACCTTTGAATTGTCTCCTAGCTGGTACGTAGAAGCTCTAAAGTATATCCGTGCTAACCATGGTATTACTGGCGATGCTGCTACTGAGGCTAACTCCTACATTGACTACGCTATCAATGCCTTGAGCTAGAGCGTATCCCTTAGCCCGACAGAGTGATCAAGCCTATCTTCTGATAGGGGATGGTGGTTGCTTGCTTTGTCGGGCAGTTTTGTTGATGCTGACATTGCATATCGCATGTGGTGCTAGCAGATAAAACGGTCTATTAAAACTATGTAGGGGAAGCAATTATGGCTGGTGTAAAGGAATCTGGGCGGCTAGGAAT
>JANWZG010000327.1 GCA_025054735.1 Cyanobacteriota bacterium
TCTTCAAATAATTGCTCAGGGACGTTGCCAAAGTAGCCTAGCGTTACATGGGCTGTAAAGTGATATTGCTGTTCAATGCCTAGGGAAATAAGGTCAGGACTTTGATAGAGTGCCCGCCGCAATTTGATAATGCGATCGTAGGCTGATTCTGATACTGGAGCAAGAGCAAGGGCAATAGCGCGGGGCATGATCAACAAGCCCAGAACCTGCCAACGAATTGGCTCACTAGCTGCAACGGATGGTTGCACATCCCGAAAGATGTTACTAATAGACTGCTGCAACAACCCTTCAAACTCTGGATTTTCCGTAGCAGCGCTAAAAGCATCATCCCAAATCAAATCTGCCAGCGTGACATGAAAACTATCGGCTGGCACTGGTTGGAGCAAGTCTGGATCCAATTGGCGCACTAATTGCTGCTGCTGCTCAGCCATGCGGTCATAACAAGCTGCATTAGCTGGATCATCGGTTTTGGGTGGAGTGATGATGGTATAACCAGGAAACGAGGCTGGGTGCCATTGATTGTCGTTACCTCGATAAAACTTAGGAGAGGGTTGAATTTTGGGAAGTTGCGATCGGTAAGTCTCTGGCAACGTCATCCGCACCAGTCGATTTACATATGTCAGGTAGGAATCATCCACGCCGAGTCACCTTTCACCCTACAGAGCATCTTTTATTGTCTCAGATAACGTAAGTTTCGCACCGAGAAGACAGAATATGACAGGATATAACAATTGCTCTAGCTAACCAGTGGTACCAGCAGTGGCACAGCACCAAAACTGGTGAGTTATGCTACTGAGGCTTGTATAGCGCTCCATGAGAAGGTTTGGACATGATTGCAGTTGAGGCTGGCAGTGAGGACTCAAGTCCTCACTACAAACATTCTGGCAAACATTGTGGCCGTAGCTAACCATATGGCTAAACCTCATCGCTAACCCGTGCACTGCTATAGCAAAGATACAATACTAACTCTCCAAAACCAGCCACATAACCCGTTAGTTTGTAATCAGGACTTGGGTCTTGAGTACAAGCCATCTGTAGCGATAGTTTGGGGAATCAGTCTATTGCTGACCAGGCTACAAACAGTATCTACCGATTCTCAGCCAAGCATAGGATTTAGGCAGAAACATATTGTTACGAGTAATACAAACCTGTTGGTTCAGGTGCTCTCTCTGGAGTTGTCAAGGTCGTAAACACAGCATTGTCAGTACGGCGGATTGCCACCACTGCTGGTTTAGGTGGATCGTTAGGTCGTTTAGATGGCCAATTGGAGCCGATCGGCACCACACGCTCTTGCATAAACTCCTTGCCATCGGTAGTTTTCATAGCAAACTTACGGGTCTCGGCTGCCATATTTTGGCGAGTACCATTGGCCTCACCAGGATGCTGAATTGCTAGGAACAGGGTTTTGTCATCCTCAGTGAAAAAAGGCCCGGTAGTTTCTGTTTCCATGGGGCCTATGCCAAAGAGAAACGCTGCGCCCGCCTGCTGACCTGTGGTAGGGATAAACCAAATGCCGTTATTCCCATAAAGTCCTATCAAATCCTTCTGCCCTAGGGGTTGGCCGCCACTATCCACTCGACCCTTGAGTACAGATTGGTTGTGGTTGCCTGTAGACATATCTGTCACCATCCACAAATTGCCTTGATGATCAAAGGCTAAGTTATCTGGGTTAGCAAAGCCTAAGCCACCCTCGCTAGGCTCGCCGCCAGTTGCCATCATTTCCCAGGTGAAGGCTGTGGCATCAGGAGCATTCCCGTCTTCCGTCAGATGCATGATCCAGCCATATTCGTAGGCAGCCCCGTCCTTGCCCTTGAAAATTGCCTTATCAGGGCCACCATCACTACCAGGAGCACCAGAGGTAAAGGCAATGAACAGAGATCCATCAGGGGCGATATCGGTGTCTTCTGGGCGAGCTGTACAAGTAGCCCCGATCGCATTTGCAGCATAGTGAGCATCAATTAAAATCGCTCCCTGTTTCTCCTCTGGTGTACCCTCGTACAGGTCATCTAGGGTCTTAAACCGTCGCTTAAACTCAATAGCTTGATTGTCACTAGTGGGCACAAAAAAGCCGCCATTTGGACGATCGGGCAGCGGCACAATACCAGGATTATCACCTTTGCCAAAGACTTGACTAGGCAAAACTGGGTCTACTGCTGTCGTCATGGTCAGGGGTAACCATTTACCTGTGCCATCAGGGTTGAACTTAGCAACGTACAACATGCCATCAGTCAAGAGCTGGGAGTTTGCCTTGTCCTTTGGATCCTTTACCTTGGCCTTGCTGACAAACTTGTAGAGGTGACCACCGCGACGATCGCATCCAGAATAGAAGGCGAGGGGTTTACCAGCTTCCACACGAATGCCAACCGCCTCGTGACGATAACGCCCTAGCCACGTATGCTTGGTGCCATAGTCTTCAGGATTTGCTGGATCCACTTCGACCATCCAGCCATACTTGTTTCCAGCTAGTCCAAACACATTGCCAAATCCGCCACCACTGCTAAAAAATAGGCTCTCTGGCGGCAACGATGTCCCATCTGCAAACACTTGCTCTTGCACTTGATCCTGATAGTTCTCTTCCGCACTCAGCACTGTTCCCCACGGTGTGGTGCCCCCAGCGCAGTTCTGCATTGTGCCAATAATGTTTTCACCCAAGCCATCTAAATAGCCCTGTCCTTTAGTCTTGCGGAACACAGCCACACCAGGGCCAGTGGATTTTAGGTAGCGACCATCTTCCAACCCAGAAATGCCAGTAATCCGACGATCGGCCTTACTATTTGTGCGTTCCCACTTACCTTCCGCATTGCGTTTAATACCAATCACGCCAATGCCAAGATCAGTCAGCGCCTCCTTACACAGGACTTCAATCTTAGCTCTAAGGGGATCTCCCTTCGGTAGCCCGTGAGCATTGAGGCCATATTTACCAGCTTTTGCCAAGGCAGATTGAATATCCTTCAGCGGTAAAGCCTTGCCAATAACCTGCTCAAAGGTTGTGAACCACGTCTCGTTAATGTATTCAAAATTAACCGTCAATAATCCTTCGTCAGTGCCTGTGGGTACAAAGGAAAGGTAGTCATTGTTGTAGCCAAAACGTGAGTCACCAACCTTGTCACCCCAAGCTGCGATGATGTCGTAGGTAAACCCGTCAGGCAATACTAGATCGTCCTTAACTTCGTAACGACTAAGGTCAGTAATTTGCTTAGTCGCGGCTAGGCCATCGGTGACCAGAGGCATAGGACCCCGGACAGGCTCAAATCCAATCTCTGCTGCCACTGGACTAGCAGCAGAACCCGTAGTGGTTGTTGGCGAGGGGGATGGAACTGGTGCTGTTGACTGGGGAAGCTTGCCACAGGCGGCTGCTGCAACGCTAGCCCCTAGAAACATGAGGAGGTGTCGGCGGTTAAGAGTCATAGGGAAGACGATTGCTGATTGTCTAGGTATGAACCATGCTGGATACACTCTAGATCAACAGTCATGCCCTATGGTTAAGGTGAGGTAAGGAATGCAAAAATCTTCAGCCCACCCAGACTAATTGCTGACGACAGACCAACTTGCTAGCTAATTGGCTCTACTCGGGGTAAGCCCATGCTGTAATTAGCTACTCGACTATTCAGGTTGTAACTAATCGCCCCTTTCTGTAACAAATCACGGATAAAATGCTCTAGGTCTGAGCCAATACGACGCAGGTTATATTCGGTCAACTCTTCACCAGCATAGCTGTCTACAAGCTGATCAAACTGACGATAGACCTGCTGTAGTGCGTCATCATTCCAGGTGAACTCGTTATCAGGGTCAACGTCTAAGGTAAGAGCGTCAGTAGATTCGACGAGATCGCCGTCATCAACTTGGGCAGCAAAGATGCGGATATGACGAGTGGTGGACTTTAGCATAGGGAGGTGCTGGGCTGTTCACAGATACAACGTTATTGTAAGCGGGAAGTTGAGCAGGTTGGTCACAGGATTCATAATCCCTACAATTAGAGTTTCCTGGGGTTAGGAGCTATTGAGGCTCTAGGCGAACTAGCCGTCCTGTCATGTCCGTGCGATAAATCCAGCGCTGCTGGCCATTGGTGAACTCTAGCCGCCAACCCGGCACTAGGGCCTGGGTACAGATTTCATCAGCCTGAGCTAGCCCCAAACAACCATCTGACCAAGTTCTGGGTTGGCTGGCTACTAGCCTGAGCTTGTCTGGGGATATTCCTAACCGCTGGGACAGTGTTTGCCTCACTGCCTGGATGAGTTGAACAGGTGGTGATTGTGTCGAGGGGTTGTTAGCCAGAGGTTGGGATGCAGGCGGGCAAGATGAAGCAACGATCGGCATCATGATGCCTACACCCAGCACGTAAAGTGACAGTAGCCCAGTGAATACTAACTGCATGGCCTACACTCCTACAAAATTCCCATGTCTCTAAGCAGTTGTTACTGGTTGAAATGAACTAACCTGCGTCTGAATGGTTAAACTGACTCACGTAGCGCAATAGGGTTCCCCGTTGCCCCAGGATAAAGCCTCTGTCAGGGCTGAAGAAGACAATTTTATCCAGATTAGAGGGCACATCTTCCACTTCTCGATCGCGCTGCCACGTCTGGCCACCGTCCATGCTTACCAACAGCGTGCCGCTGCCCCCACAAGCCCAAATTTCCTCTGGAGTGCGATAGGCCAAATCCAGCAGGCCCCAACTATTAACTGATTCTGGCGTAATCACCTCACCCCAAGACTC
>JANWZG010000328.1 GCA_025054735.1 Cyanobacteriota bacterium
AGCCACCCAGCCAGCAACCGGCTCATAGAAGCCCTAGCTAGTCAGTTGGCAGCCATTACCGCCTATTGGTCTAAAGCTCCCAATTTAGAACAACAGGTGCATACCCTTGTGCAACAGGGCTATGACTCTATTACTATCCTGCCCTATTTTCTGTTTGCAGGCAAAACAACTGATAGCATTGCCCAACAGGTGATCCAGCTTGCAGCAAAATACCCAACTCAGCAGTTGCGACTAGCAGCGCTTGTCTCATCTCATTTACAATTCACTGATGTAATCGCAAATTGGCTAAACTTGGTTCAATCACAACTGCAAACCGCCTAGGTCATAGCTAAAAACAGCTTGACCATAATGATACGAATCACGACCTAGCTAATCGTGTTTCAATATAGTACTGGATGGTACTAGTGACTATTGAGTTGTGAAGTTTCAACAACGCTACGGCGGCACCAGACCTGTAGAGTAACAAACTACACGTGATAAACCACAAATTGCTCACAACGATTTGATCACAATGACTTCGTTCTAGCGGGACACGTTATCCGTAGTTCTATCGTTTATCAGGGTGCAAAAATCAACATGTGGTCTATCTATTATCGATAGCAGACCTGCAATGGTGATTGGGGTTGGGGTTAGATAAACCTGTTTGCATAGGATCGATTTAGCGATGATGATAACTGGGGATGCTTTACCGGACTATAGTGTAAATGGTAACCGTAAACATAATCGTATAAATAGCGGTCATAGTATTGAGCAGTCCCAGGAGTCGATTTATGACTACTTTTTGGATATTGTTAAAACCTGTGCTGCCGACTTTGTCTTGCAGGAGTTTGCTCGTCTATTCATTCAATCAGCAGGCTCTGAGCGATCGGAGGTTTCCCAAGCTCTGCACGAACTTACCTTTGCTAACGATGAAGAAACCTTCCGTAACACACTGAAACGTACCTGTTACATTCTGGTCAATAACTGGGATACCAGTCGCAATTACCAAGCTATCCAAGACCTGATTAAGCTGTTTTTTGATACGACTCTACAAAAATACACAGCTTCAACAGTGTTGCGTCGAGTACGTGCCTGGGTTAGCAAGTTTGTTCAAAGCCAAGACTTTAGGGAATTAGAACTGTTTGCAGCTCGGCATGTCCCGGATCGTTATTCACACTGGAAACATCGCTATAACTCATTTTTGCTAGCTACCCAATACATCAACCCACAAAACTCCCCAGAGCAACGACGTGCTGCCCGAATGCTTTCCCGTAAGCTACGTGAGCAGTTCAAATTCAAGTTAGCCATGTATGTTGCCCATTCCCAAACGACTTCCTTGGGCGCAACTAGTAAAGAAGATCTAAACCCAACAGCCTTGGGTGAAGAAGCACTGTTGTTGATTAAGGCCCTTGCTGTACGTCGAGGATCCTACAGCTACGCCAACTTGGCTCGATTGTTCTTGGGCCAAACAAAACACTTAGCCTATGGTGATTTCAAGCGTAGTCTACAGAACTATCTCACCTTTTCTGTAGGGGATGTGAACATTACTAAGACCCTGAGCCAACGGTTAGCCGATCGGTTTGAAAATCTATACGTTGATATGGATGAGGAGCCAGTAACCTCGTCGCTACTGCTAAAAACCTGTAAGCGTGTCATTGAGCTACTAACTACTGAAAACCACCAAGATCCGTCTCCATTATTTGTGAGTTTAGTGTCTAGTAGCAGTCCACTAGTTTGGTCATCAATTCTGCTCAAAACAATTCTAATTTGTCCCCAAGTACGCCCTTATCTAGAGGCTTGTGTGGCTCGTATTATTCAGTATTACGAACCAATACCCGCAGATGATTGCCAGTGGGTGATTCATGCTATTGAAGTGCTCAATATTGTGCTGGCTATTCATGCAGATAATGTTGAGTACAATCTGATTAAGGTTCAAGACGACATTGATGAGTGTTCGCCAGAGTTAGAATCAGCGTCTGATTATCGCGTGTTTTCTCAAGTAAAGCATCAACTGACTAAGTAAAGCACTATAAGTAAAGCACTAGTAGGGTCATGTTCATTAACCTAGCCCGCACAAGTGCCCGCCAACGGGAAATCATTGAGATTGTGTTGCGCAATGGTTGGGACTATATGCGGCAACTGCTGACGGGTAGTAGTGCTGAGCAACCCCAGTTACCACCGCCAGAAATCTTGCGAAAAATTTTGACGGAGTTGGGGCCAGTTTACGTAAAGTTGGGGCAATTGCTGAGTACCCGGCCTGATATATTGCCACCTGCCTATGTGGAGGCACTGACGGCACTGCAAGCTAGGGTAGATCCAGTGGCTTGGCCAGAGGTAGAAGCGGTGATCCGTCAAGAGTTGGCTAGGCCGTTGGCAGAGGTCTTTGTCCGCGTGAACCCAGACCCAGTGGCAGCGGGTTCGATCGGCCAGATTCACTATGCAGTGTTGCTGGATGGACGGGCAGTAGCGGTGAAGGTACAGCGTCCTGGCATTGATGCTGTGGTGGAGCAAGATATTCTATTGCTAAAAAGCTTGGCTGACCTGGTGGCCAAGACAGATGTCGGTCAGAGCTACGATGTAGTGAGATTGGCAGAAGAGTTTGCTAATTCGCTACGATCGGAATTGCACTTTACCCAAGAGGCAAGCTATACCGAAACCCTGCGACAAAATTTATCGAATAGTCGCTGGTTTGACTCGTCACGACTGGCCATACCCCAGGTTTACCATGAGTTGACTAGCGATCGCGTGTTGGTGCTGGAATGGTTAGACGGTAAGCCCCTGTTGATGGCTGACATTACCGTATCAACTACTAGCCAGCGAGTACCCCTAACCCGCCCTGAGATTGCCAATTTGCTACTGCGGGCCTTCTTTCAACAGATTTGCATTGATGGCTTTTTCCATGCTGATCCCCACCCTGGCAATCTGTTCTATCTAACCGATGGGCGAGTAGCACTGTTAGACTGTGGCATGGTGGGACGGCTAGACCCGCGTACTCAAGAAGTGTTGCTAGAACTGCTGTTGGCACTGGTCAGTTTAGATGCTCGGCGCTGTGCAGAATTGACAGTGAAGCTAGCTCCGCCTACAGAACCCGTTAACCTGCTGCGACTAGAACGAGATTTCGATCGCCTGCTGCGTCGGTATTACAGCTTGAGTCTGTCGGAATTTAGTTTTAGCCAGCTTTTTTATGAAGTGCTACAGGTGGCCCGCGATAACCGTATCCGCATTCCTGGTAATTTGGGTTTGTGCGCTAAGGCTCTGGCGAACCTAGAGGGGGTGGGTCGAGGGTTGGATCCAGACTTTAACCTGCCTACTCAAATTCGTCCGCTAATGGCGAGTGTCTTCCAGCGTCAGATTTTGGGAGATGCCCCGCTGCCTGCCATTTTGCGCACGGTTTTAGACCTAAAGGATTTGTCGCTTCGTTCTCCCCGACAGGTGGAGATGCTATTAGAACGCCTAACATCAGAAACCCTGCGCTGGAATTTGTCTATACAGGAGCTTGATCCCCTACGACGCAGCATGGAACTAGCAGCTAATCGCCTATCCTTCAGCATTGTGGTGGGGGCGTTGATTGTGGGAGCAGCTATCATTTCTGCCCAAGATGGCATCAGCCAAGTGGTCTGGTTAAGTGATGCACTGTTCGCAGGAGCTAGTTTGTTGGGGTTATGGCTATTGATCAGCATTCTGCGCCGATCGTAGGTTGGTGCCATCCCTTCAGTTCCTACTGGGGCGATCGAGTTAAAAAGGGCACGTCAATAATTTCTCCTTGAGCATCTCCAACTTGCACAACTAAACCTACACCCCCTGCCTTGGTGCGGACATAGGCTAGTCCTTGCCAAGTTCCACCTGTCTCTGGAGTGGCAACACTGGTCAACCGCCCTACCTTCTCGTCACCGACCATCAGAGGAGTGCCAGCAGGAACGAAGCGATTGAGGCGAATGCCCCAGAGATGTTGTTTTACGCCGTTGTAGGTATTTAGACGGGCGATCGTTTCCTGGCCAATGTAACAGCCCTTATTAAAGGAGATCGTATGCCAAAGCCCTGCCTCTAGGGGATTGTAGTCCTCTGTCAACTCAGCGTCGGGAAGGGGCCTGCCTTGGTGAATGCGAAGGAATTCCCAGGTGCGATCGTCTATCATGGTTGCCCCCGCCGCCACAAGTGCAGCCTGGAGAGTTGGTGCATAAGCTATCTCTGTCAACAGGGTATAGCCGGGCAAAGCTAACCCACTGCCGATCGCTAGCCGACAGGGCACATCCGCAATAGTCACCGTTTGATGGTCACCGTAGGCACCTGTGATAGTTGCTCCCAGTGTCGATAGGAGTGATTGGCTGCCAGTTCCTAGAATGCGGAATACTGCCATCTGGTCAGTGATGTCCTTTAGGTCTACTTGATCAGCAGGGAAGATGAAGCGATCCATCCAGTCCAACAACCGTTGGCGACGGTTAGGAGACACTAGCAACCACACGGTTGTTTCTAAAACATAGGCAGTTACAAGGTCGATGGTGCGGGCTGTAGAAGTAACAAATACCGTGTCACAGCCTTGGCCTGGCTGTAAGGCATTAAAGTTGTTAGTGCTCTGGTTATGCAGATATCGCAGACGATCGTTGCCACTGATAGCCAATAAGCCCCAGTGGGAACTGTCATACACCATCACATCCCTGCCTAGGATGTCAAGGGTGCTCGCCGTTTGGATGTCCTGCCCCATAT
>JANWZG010000329.1 GCA_025054735.1 Cyanobacteriota bacterium
GCAGTTGCCATTTGGGCGATCGCCGCCTTAACGCTCGTCTCTGGGGCGACAATGGGGGGTGGTGGCACCAAGGCAGCTTGGAGTTGGGCAGTGCAAACGCTAGCGTCACTAAAGGCCATGAATCAAAGTTTGGTAGAGGAAGGGTTAAGGCAGCGATGGTTTTGATGTCGTCACAGTTCAGGCTCTAGATAAGGCAGAAGGCAAGCCTGCATGTTCGTAGTCATAACGTCAGTCGCTGCCCCCAGACCAAGGACTAAGGTTCTCATCACCAGCATTTCAATGGGCTAATGTACTGCTCACACGAGTACTGCTGTGAGAGTGACCATGATATTCAACTAGCCTCTATACGTCATTATTCCTTGTTGGTTAATCGGAACAACACCTTGCAACATTCTTCAATGTTGTCGGTTGGTCACTCCTGAAAGAGAACTGTTGTTGAAGCGTCGTTATGGAGACGTAGCGGTTTCCAGCAGGCGTTGAATTATGCCTACCAACTGTTTCAGTTTGACGGGCTTACTGAGGTAATCGGTTGCACCTGCGGCTAGGCAACGATCGCGATCGTGCTCCATGGCTAAGCCCGTCAAGGCAATAATCGGTACTGTAGCTAGGGCTGGCTGTTGGCGAATTTGGGCGATCGCCGCCAGACCATCCAGTTCTGGCATGTGAATATCCATCAAGATGATGTCTGGGTGTTGTGTTTGGGCTAGGGCGATCGCCTCTCGACCATTTTTTGCTAACAATAGCCGATAGCCCTTGGCGTTGAGATAACTGGACATAGTGCTGATATTGGCTTCATTGTCTTCTGCTAGCAGCACTAGTGGCATCATGATGGGGGGCTGCTGTGTGACAGATCGGTTGGCATTATCTGTAAGCACCTGCGGAGACGATGGGGTAGCTGCGGGCTTATAGGGCAAGTCGATCGTAAAGCAACTGCCCACACCCACTTCACTTGTTACTCCAACCACACCACCGTGTAAATCTACCAACCGTTTCACCAAGGCCAGCCCTAGGCCAGTACCTTCATATTTGCGGTTGAGGGCACTGTCAATTTGTACAAATGGCTGAAACAGGTGCTGGAGGTGCTTAGGAGGGATGCCAATGCCTGTATCAATCACCGCAATTCGTAACCAATCGGCATCTGGTGCTGTTGATTGCAATGACACCTCGATAGTCACCTGTCCACCATGGGGGGTAAACTTCACTGCATTGGTCAACAAGTTGATTAACACCTGGCGGATGCGCCGCTCATCCACTAGCAATTCAGGTAGCTGAGGCGGCAAATTTGTAACTAGGCGAATACCTTTTTTAGCGGCTTGGGTACTGACAAAGGTAAGACTGGCATGACAGAGATTGGCGATCGAAACCGGGGCTAGGTGAATGTCTAACTGACCAGCTTCAATCTTGGCGAGATCGAGAATATCGTTGATTAGCTCTAGCAGATGATTGCCACTGCGTTCGATCGTTTGCAGTGCCCGCCGTTGGTCTAGAGTGATGGAGCCAAAGGTCTCTTCCAATAAGCCCTCAGTCATGCCCAAGATAGCATTAAGGGGGGTACGTAGCTCATGGCTCATGTTGGCCAGAAACTCATCCTTGAGGCGAGTTGCCCGCATGAGTTGCTCGTTGCTATGCCGGAGTTGTGCTTCTGTTTGCTTACGCTCAGTAATATCGCGCACAATTACCAATGCCTCTTCAGGACTGATGGCCACTACCCGAATCTCCTCATAGGCCAATCGGTCGTGCTTTTGTACTTGATGCTCGTAAACCTGAAGTCTGCCTGTGGCGATCGCTCGTTCTATCATTTGCAACTGCTGCTGTAATAATTCCAGGGGCAACACTTCGGCTAAATGCTGGTGAATGGGAAGAAACTGATCGCCCTGGTTAGCGGAATGAACATAGTCTATGCAACGACCATCTCGCGTTACCCGTAACAACAGATCAGGGATGGCCTCCACAATGGCACGAATCTGGCGTTCTCGATCGCGCAGTTCTGCTGTCCGTTCCTCCACCTTTAGCTCCAGGAATTGGTTAAGCTGTTGCAGAGCTTGCTGAGTTTGTTTCAGTTGGGTGATATCCCGACCTACGCCTACCATGCCGACAACTTGTGCGTCAGCATTGAGAATAGCTTTGAATGACCAACCCAACCAGCGCCAGCCGTCCTTGGTCATGGTGCGATGTTCTAGATAGCAAACGTAGGGTGGTTGGTGTAATAGGCTGTAGGCTTTGGCAGTGCGCTCCTGGTCATCTTCGTGCACTACGGGTAAATAGGGCTGATTGAGCAATTCTGCGTCAGTTTTGCCAAACAGTTCACAGTAAGAGGGACTGACAAATACCAAGTGATTATCTGGATCCACCTTAATGATCAGATCAGTTTGATGCTCCACCAGCAAGCGATACTTTGCTTCGCTAGCCTCTAGACTTTGGTTAAGGCGTATTAACTCTTCTGTAGCGGTCTTGCGTTGCAATTCAGCCGCAGTTCGCCCAGCTAGTGCTCGCAATACAGCCGAGATTTCTATGCGCTGCGCCTCTGATAATGGCTTTACGTCCATGATGAATAAGTTTCCTAATAGTTGACCTTGGGTATCAGTGAGGGCAATGCCTAAGTAGCTCTCAGCTTGCATGGTGGCTAGGTCTGTATCTTTAGGAAAACATTGCTGGAGGTGCTGTTCACAGTAAAACTCTCCTTGCTCCAACACCTGTTGGCAGGGAGTATTGAGAATGGGGTAAATAATCTGGGATTCTAGAATGCCGTTAGCCCAAAAGGCCAATGTCTGCAAACCATCATCTTTCAACTCTGCAACACAGGCATACTGAACATTAAGGGTTTCTGCTAGGTGTTGCACGAGAGCCGCAAAGAAGTCGTCTCCAATTACAGCAGCCGTACCCGTTAGTATTTTCTGAAGGGTGAGTTCTGCCCGTTTACGATCGGTAATGTCTCGCACAATCACCAATACTTCGTCACTGGTTAGAGGGGTGATGCGCACTTCCTCATAGCGAGTTTCATGGTCAACCACAACTGCCTGCTCATAGACCTGAAGGCTACCGGTGTCTAGTGCCTGTTGCGTGTAGTAAAGGCGCTGCTGAGCCAACTCAGGGGACATGACATCGTAAACGGTTGGATGTTCCTGCTCAGGGGGTGGGTAGCGCACTCGCACGGTACTCCCAGCAATCATGCGACTGTAGTGTCCATGACGATCCATTTGAATTAACAGATCAGGAAGCGCTTCCACAATAGCGCGGTTGGTCTGTTCGCTCTCGTGCAGGGCACGTTCTGCCTGTTTGCGAGCGGTGATGTCGGTAATGGTGCCAATGTGGCCAACAATCTGTCCCTGACTATCATACTCAGCGGCTGATTGTCCATACACCCAAACAGAAGAGCCATCTTGCCGTTGAAACCGATATTCCATAGCAAAGGGATGGATGCCTTGGACACATTGCTCCCAAGCGGTGACAGTGCGATCGCGATCATCGGGATGCAACCGTTGATGCCACTCGTTTCTAAGGGCAGCCGCTTGAGTAAGGCCAGTGATTTGACAATAGCGCTCGTTAACATAGGTACAAAATCCAGTTGCATCGGTGCGAAAGATACCCACTGGGGCGATCGCCGCCAAGGCAGCATAGCGCTGTTCACTGGCTAGTAGCCGTTGCTCTATGCGCTTGCACTTCTCTAGCTCTGCTTCGAGGTTGCGATTGGTCAAGAGGGCTGATTTCTCTGCCTCTAGTTGGTCTACCTTGCTTTCCAGCAGCTTCATAGACCTGTAGAGTTCCAATGGGTTTGATGCCTGCCATAGATTCCTCTGGGTCACCAATCCTACTAGTTCTTCCTGGCTGCCTGTCACGACTACTTGTTGGATATGGTGCTGCTCCATGAGTTGATGCACCGCCAAGAGGGAATCGGTGGGTGCAACGGTAACCACTGGCGAACTGATGACGGTCTGGACTGGGCAAGTAGCTAGGTTTAGCCCCAAGGCTTGCCATTGCACTAGGTCATGCTCTGTCACTATGCCTACGGGGATGGGTATTCCAGAAGCAGGATCGGTTAGAAAGTCTACAATCACAACGGAACTAATGGTGCGGTCTATCATCAGCTGGGCGATCGTGGCTATCGTGCTCTGGGGTGGGGCTGAGGTAACTGTTGTGGTCATGGCCTCTGACACTGACCGCAGGCGTAATAGGTCGATTAAGCAAGATAATGGCTGCAAGCTGTCATCGGTAACTAGCCCGACTAGACGATCGCAGTCGTCCACAAGGGGTAACTGGTGAATATGGTGCTGTTGTAGCAGGTGGATTGCTGATAGCACGTCTGTAAAGGCACGCTCGTGCAGGGTGATAACTGGGTGGCGCATCACTTGGTGAACCCACAGGTGCTCTAGTGGTTGTTGCTGGGCGATTAACCGCACAAGATCTCGTCTGGTGACTAGGCCAATGACCTGATCATGGTCTACCACAATCACACAGCTTGATCGCGCGTTTAGATGGGGGTCATCGTGATGAAGCTTGCTCAGGTGGACGATCGTTTCCATCACTGATGTCTGGGGTGAAACCACCAGTGGCGAGCGAATGATAGCAGACTGCGGGGCTTGCAGGGATAGCATGGCGGGCAATGACTATGTAGTGACTATAACGTGATGGTAAACTTAGCGCCTGTTGGCTGGTTGTTT
>JANWZG010000330.1 GCA_025054735.1 Cyanobacteriota bacterium
AAAATAGGAGGAAGTTATTGGCTAGGAATGCTCCAGACACTGCCCCATTGATTAGTAACAGCAAGCTGTAGTACAGCCGAGGCCGCGTCACAGCTTCAGAACTGCTGTAGATGGCGATCGTGGTCAACAGTGTATTCAGTATCACCAAGGAATAGGACAAACCATCTATGCTCAGCCGATAGCTCAGTCCAATAGCATCAAGCCAAGGTAAATATTCCTGCAATTGAACTGCACTATGGTCAAGGAAGCGATTGCCAAGGGACACAGCCCAGGCTAGACTCAGGCCACTGAAGAGTGAGGTCACTAGCCGAAAACGTGAACCCTCAGCGGTAGGCATTATCCCCACTAGGATTGCCCCTAGCAGGGGGAGTGCGATGAGCACGCTTAACATAACTAGCTTAACCTCTCTACTAATGTTGGCTACTGATCAAAGTGGTTAGGAAGTCGGTGACTAGCGGCCAATTCATCAATACACCCAAAACTGTGATACTGAGAAAGATCACGAGGGTGTAGAGTTGTGTTTGCCCAGGAGCGCTATACTTTAGACTTTCAGCGCTAAACACAGTTGTTAACCCTGCTAAGTTGACAACACCATCCACAACGTAGCGATCGAACCAAGCGCTTAATCGCGACAGAGAATCAACCGCAAACACTACACTGACCCTGTAGAGGCGATCGACATAAAAATCGTAGGCCAGCAAGTCTTGAATAAACTTCAATGGTGCTTGAATCGGTCGAGACCAAACACGACTGAGGGCTAGATTGCCACCCAGCCAACAGCCCGCCGCTCCGGAGGCAATCAGGGCAATTGCCGCCGATAGGTTGAGATAGCGCCATGATGGCAAGAGGTTTAGCCGGAACAACACAACGGGCACCAAGATGGTAATGATAGTCAAACTCACCATTGGCACTGCCATCGGCCATAGCACTTCAGGTGCGCGACGAGTCTTGGGCTGGGGATCGCCTAGAAACACCAAGCGGAATACACGAGTTAAGTTTAAGGCTGTAAGCAAGTTCACAGCTAGAATCACCGCAACTAAGAGCGGCTGGTCGTACCAGAAAATATCTAGTCCGCGTTCCATCGCCCAAAAACCACCCAGGGGTAGCAAGCCTACCATACCCAAGCCACCAACTACAAAAGCAGTTGTTGACGCTGGCATCCGTGACCACAGTCCGCCCATTTCTGTCAAGTCTTGGGAGTTGGTTGTGGAAATCACAGCTCCTATGCTCATGAATAACAGGGCCTTAGCGATCGCATGGGCAAACAGAATTAAGAGAGCAAAATTTGTCCATTGCACTCCTACTGCAATAAATACAAATCCTAAGTATGCACTAGTAGAGTGAGCTAGGGCACGCTTGATGTCAATTTGAGCCAAGGCTACTAGTGAAGCACCAATCGCAGTCATGGTTCCCAATACGATGAGGGTATTGAGTGCTACAGGGGCGATCGCGAGAATTGGTTGTAATTGAATTAACACATAAGCTCCACAGGCCACTACTACTGAATTTCGCAAAATTGACGCTGGATTTGGCCCCTCCATAGCCTCATCCAACCACAGGTGGAGAGGGAACTGAGCGCATTTACCCGTTGGCCCCGCAATTAATGCTAAGCCTAGGAGGTTAGCCAGCACCGGGTTAAGATTTGCAGTTTCTACCCAGTCATAGAGATCGTTGAAATTCAGGCTGCCTGCTAGGCTTGCCAAGGCCACTACCCCCATCAACAACAACAGATCCCCAACTCGTTTGGTTAAGAATGCATCCCGTGCAGCAGTGACCACCAATGGTTGCGCGTACCAAAATCCCACTAGGAAATAGGTCGATAGCGTCAGCATCTCTAGCAAGGCATAGCTGAGAAACAGAGAATCGCTAAGAGCCAAGCAGCTCATGGCCCCTTCAAAAAATCCCATCAGCGCAAAAAATCGTGCTGTTGCCCAGTCCTTCTCCAGATAACCTAGCCCAAAAATCTGTGCCAGTAAGCTTAGCCCTGTGACTAGTTCCATTGCCCCGATGCTCACCGGCGAAACATCAAGCACCAGAGACAAGTCTAAGTCGGCAACCTGTAGCCAGTGAACGGTAATTTCTTGAGAAGGATAGTGTAACGTTGCATAGAACACTATCGTTCCATGCACGACAGCCAAGACTGTCATCAAAATATTGAGATACGCTGCTGGCCGAGGCCCTGTACGCCGGATAATACCGCTCGCCCAGGGAAGCGCCATCGCGGCTCCCAGCAAGCCATAGAGTGGAATACACCAGCTAGTTTGCAGAAGAAACTGATTCATTAGGGGTTAATTGAGTAGTAGAAAGGGATGCAATTATACAAGTGCTAGAAATTTTAAGTGCTAGGAATTTCGGATGTTTACAGCCAAACTAGGTCGTCAGAACTTTCGACTCTAGCCTGCCAATCTAGATGATGATTCCAGATTCATTCCCAATAAACCATAGATCTTAGCTTAGTAGGTTGCGCGGCATAGCAGGGTATGTCTGGGGATTAAAACAATATGAGTACGGGGAATGTGTGTAGGAATTTAAGCTTAGCAATTAGGCCACTCCTACTCCCATACCTACGAACTAGCGAAATCTACGTTGACATGGACATTGACTAGTGTTGAGCATCTTTCTATACAGATTATTCCTAGTACACATCAAATTGTTAAGTAAATGAAACATTTATTTAATAAAGGAAACATGATGATAGCTTAAAAAAAATATGTTGAGTTTTTACTCCGGAAAGATATAACTTAATTGAATTTTTTATTCGCAATTTAATTGCTGATTTACAAAAAGCTATGAACAACCAAATCTGAATTTTAGGGCTAGATGCTAGGGCGATCGCAGTCACTCCACTTAATTGCAAAACATCATCATAATGTCTGTTTGTAGGCTTAACTTGTAGACTGAAATCCTTATGGCTTGGGCAGTTATCTTAGGCGACATCAAGCTTGAGAAGAATTCTTGAGTCCCTACCCAGCAATGAATTCAATAATATGGTCTTGTTGCCGATATGGGTAAATACCTAACCTCTCTAGGTGCAACTATTTGTTACTTAAGCTAACTTAGGGGATAAGGATGGTGAAATTAAATATCGACGATCACTAAAATCCCTTATGATGATTTAAGGTTTTGAATAGGTAAGTCATTTACCACAGCAATTTAATTTATGCTTCGGTGCTTAGGTATGGTTCACCTGCTATAACTTGACAGTTTTCAGATGATTATGCTCTACGGTTAGAGTCAATCTTTTCTGAGGAAAGTTGTTGGAGTTATTGCTAACAAATCAGAATCAACCCCAGGGTTGATAGTGAACCTGATTGGTGATGCTAGGTAAACCACCCTAAGCACTAGGAAGTTTGTAATTGAACCTATAACTTTTGCTAATGAATTCTATTTGCGATAATCATTGAGACTTATCTTGTCAAACCATCAACTGAATTCTATGCTGGGGATTGTGATTTTCAAATGATGCTTCAGCACTGGAAATTGGAGGTCGATAGCCCGCAGGGTAGATCCGTGCCTCAGGTTTCTGAGTGGACGACTTCCTATGTCTATAGCTACGTGTCTAAGGCTAGAAGCTGTTATGTCTAGAGCCATTTGACTCGTGATCTAGTTTGTTCTTGTTTGCAATGTTTAGGAGATAACCAAATGCCAATTGCAGTAGGCATGATTGAAACCAAGGGCTTTCCGGCTGTTGTCGAGGCCGCTGATGCTATGGTGAAAGCCGCTAGAGTTACTCTGGTGGGCTATGAGAAGATTGGTAGCGGTCGGGTGACCGTGATCGTGCGGGGTGATGTATCTGAGGTGCAAGCCTCCGTGGCCGCGGGGATTGAATCTATTAAGCGGGTAAACGGTGGTGAGTTGCTCTCTACCCACATTATTGCTCGTCCTCACGAGAACTTGGAATATGTGCTGCCTATGAGTTACACCGAGGCAGTAGAGCGCTTCCGATCGTAGCGACAACGTTTTGAGGTTCTCTGCTTGCAAGGCTGGCAAAATTCAGGCTTAAGCCAAGGTCGTTAGTAAGAAATTGGTAGGGTCTAAGCTAGGCAAGCACCTTGAGTAACTACCAGCAATTACAGATTTTCACGATGTTTAAGGAGTAGTTTAGGTTATGGCGATCGCAGTAGGTATGATTGAAACCCTGGGCTTTCCGGCTGTTGTCGAGGCTGCCGATGCTATGGTGAAAGCTGCTAGGGTCACTTTGGTGGGCTATGAAAAGATTGGTAGTGGTCGAGTAACCGTGATCGTGCGGGGTGATGTGTCTGAAGTGCAAGCATCGGTTGCTGCTGGCACTGAGTCGGTGAAACGGGTGAATGGTGGTCAGGTGCTTTCTACCCACATTATTGCTCGTCCCCACGAGAACTTAGAGTATGTTCTGCCCATTCGATATACCGAAGAGGTAGAGCAGTTCCGTGAAAGCGTCAATGGTCCTCGTCTGCCCATCAGCCGTGGCTAGAGATTAATGCAAATTGCTCAGGTTCGTGGCACGGTTGTCAGCACACAAAAAGAACAAAGCCTAGAAGGGACGAAGTTCTTAGTTGTGCAGTTCGTAGCTCAGGATGGCAGTTTGTTATCTGATTATGAAGTAGCAGCCGATAGTGTCGGTGCGGGGGTGGGTGAATGGGTTCTGGTTAGTCGTGGGAGTGC
>JANWZG010000331.1 GCA_025054735.1 Cyanobacteriota bacterium
ATGCTCTGGCAGCCCTGGGCCTACCCGATGGCACCTATCCCTGGGATACCCGCTCTGTCACCATCACCAAGGGCACAGCTCGCCTCGACGACGGCACCCTAGCAGGCACTACCTTACCGTTGTTAACCGGCGTACAAAACTTGGTGCAATGGGGGATTTGTACACCAGAACAGGCCATAGCGCTGGCGACCAGTGCTCCTCGACGGGCGATTGGTCAACCTAACCTAGCCGTAAGTCAGGCTGGCTCCCTATTGCGCTGGCATTTTGATCGTTCTCATGGTGAACCAACCCTCACATGGCACCGATTGGCAGTATCGTAAAATTAGATGACCATTGCTGGCACGTGTTTCCCACGCTCTAGCTAACTTCCTATGAGTTACCCAGATTTAACCGATCTTGCCCGCCAAGGTGACCCGCAGGCCATTGCCCTCATCATCAAGCATCACCTGCGCGATCGCCCGGTGACTGTCAAAGTCGCCTCGCAGCCAGATTTGCTCCACATCTTACTAGAAACCAACAGCACCCTAGACCGCACTGCCATGGCTAACCTCGTGCGAGGAGTGTTAACTGGCCTGCGAATAGATGTTGCCGTTGTGAAGCTTTACCAGCGCCGACCGGGCGAACCTAGCGTTATCTGGCAAGAGCAAATCAGCTTAGCCGCACCGACTGCACCTGCTACTACCGAGCACTTCATCGTTTGTGGACTTGGTAACCTAGGGCAATATTGCTTCGTGAACCTGCGTAAATTTTCCTCTGCTGATTTTCGTATCCACGTTGTAGGCATCGACCGAGCCTTACCAGAGACCTGGGAAGTGGAAGAGCTAGAGAACACAGATCCCACTGATTTCGTCGTAGGGGACTGTCGGCGAGAAGAGGTGCTAGAGCAAGCTGGCATCAGACATTGCCGCGCTATTGTCATTGCCACTAGCAGCGAAGAGGTGAATATTGAGACTGCGATCGCAGCACGTCGGCTTAACCCTGATGTGCGCCTTGTGATTCGTTCCTCTCGCCAAAATCTCAATAACTTACTGGCAGAACAGCTTGGCAACTTCGCTGCCTTTGAGCCAACTGAACTGTCAGCAGGCACCTTTGCCTTCGCAGCCCTGGGGGAGAGCACAGCAGGCTTCTTTACCGTGGGCAACTATCGCTTTCGGGTGGTGAATGAGACTGTCAAGTCTGATGACTACCGTTTCCTCAATATTCCGGGCATCAAACTACACAAACGTAGTTATCGCTTGATTAGCCTTCCTAAGGCAACCACTACCACAATTACTGATGAGTCCTATTCCTTCTTCCAGTGGCCAGCCGATAAGCGTATTCAACTGGGGGATCGCATCGCCTATGTAGAGGTCACAGAAACCTTGGTCAGCGAACAGCGATCGCCCTATCCCCAACAGTTTGCTTGGGTAGAAGCTATCTTGAATTACGTCACCCAAAATAGCTGGCAAGGCCAAGTTAATCAAATCTGGCAATGGTTCCAGGCAAATCGAACTCGACAAGTGATTGCTGTAGGTATAATCACAGGTTTTTTCCTGTGGATGATTGGCACGTTGCTGCTGCGAACCTACGTTCAAGGCATTTCCTGGCAAGAAGCTATGTCCTCTGCCATTATCCTCCTTCTTGGCGGCTATGGCGATGTGTTTGGCGGCTTGGGGAATGCTGTGGACATCCCTTGGTGGGTACAGATGGCCTGTCTATTGATTACGATCGTCAGCTTGCTGTTTGTGTTAGGCGTACTGAGCCTAATTGCCGATAGCATTCTTAGTTCCCGCTTTGAATTCCTCCAACGTCGTCCCGCTATTCCTAAGCGAGATCACATTGTTCTGCTAGGCTTTCGGCGAGTCGGACGGCGGGTTGCGGCCATGATGCAGGCCATTCGGCAGCCGATCGTCGTCCTAGAAGAACAACTCCTAGATCCGTCCGTTCCACCCGGTCTACCCCTGATTCTTGGCAACTTCCTTAAAGACCTGCCCAAAACCAACCTCAGCACGGCCAAGAGTATAATTTTGGCAACAGAGGATCAGATGCTTAACCTAGAGCTAGCCCTCATGGCCCAGAACAGTGCTCGCCAAGTCCATCGTAACCTCGGCCTCGTGATCCGTACCTATGATCAACGCTTTAGCCGTGAACTCGCTACCCTCCTACCCGATGCTAGTGCCCTCTGTGCCTACGAGCTAGCCGCCCAAGCCTTTGCTGGAGCCGCCTTCGGGGAAAACATGCTCAGTTTGTTTCAGTTGAGCGATCGCACCATCCTGGTGACTGAATACACTATCGAAGCTGGAGATACCTTGGTCAACAAATTACTTTCCCAGGTCGCCTACGGTTACCGGGTTGTGCCCATCTTTCACCAACGCCGCGAACAGGTGCTAGCAGGGGATAATGTAGGCACGCCCTTGCCATCCGATGATGTCCGGTTAGATGTGGGCGATCGCCTAGTTGTGCTGGCCTCCATCAATGGCCTTCAGCGTATCGAACGGCATGAACTACTGCCACCCCAGCGGTGGCGACTAACCGCAGATCCCCCTCGCATTCACGGCAACCTCATCGATGCTGGCAACCGCTTAGAAAACATCTCTGGCTGTGACCTCAAGCTAGCCAGAACCTTTATGGATAACCTTCCCGGCACGATCGACCTATATCTATATCCCTACCAAGCCTATCGCCTACAAGAAGAACTGAAAAAACTCTTACCAATTACCCTAGTTCCCCTGCGTAGCAACTAGGGTGATGAAACATCCATCCTTCAGATGCCTAAATTTTTTCATATGGAGGTTCGGGATGAGATGGGTTCGGATGTTACCCACGGCTACAAAAAGTGCTGGCTATGAGGACTAAAGTCCTCACTACAAAAGTCCTTACTACAAACGTCTTAGTTAGCCTATGAGGACTAAAGTCCTCACTACAAACGTCTTAGTTAGCCTGTAGCTGTCGAATTTGGGTAACTGCTGCTAGCAGGATCTCTGCTGCACGGTTGATGTCATCATCCGTCGTAAACTTTCCCAGGCCAATGCGCAGGGAACCCTCCACTACCTCTTCAGGCAGCCGAAGGGCTTGCAGAACATGGGACGGTGCTACTACCCCAGATGAGCACGCCGATCCGGTGGAAATTCCCAGGTGGGGACGAACCCTGGCAATCACAGCATCATTGGGAATCCCTGGAATTGAAATGTGGAGATTGCCTGCAAGGCGATGGTCAACATCCCCATTCACAACAAGATTGGGAATATTCTTCAGAAGGATTTCCTGCAATCTATCCCGCTTGATGGCGATCGCCCGTTCATCCTCATGCATCTCTAGCGATCGCAGCCAACAGGCTTCTCCTAAGCCGACAATTCCTGGAACGTTGAGGGTGCCCGATCGCAGTCCCCGCTGATGCCCTCCCCCAAACATTAGCGGCTGCAAGTGGTAACCTCGACGAACTACTAGTGCCCCAACTCCCTTAGGGCCATAGAGCTTGTGGGCAGAGATGGCTAGATAGGTAATGCCCCACTCCTCAAAGTGTATGGGAATCTTGCCCACAGCTTGAGAGCCATCACATAAAAACGGAATACCGTAGTGCTGTGCAATCTTGCCAATTGTTTGCATTGGGTAAATGGTGCCAATCTCGTTGTTCGCTGCCATCACGCACAGAAGGGATAAGCCCTCAGCACAGACCTGCTCTAGCTGTCCTAGGTCGAGCCTACCTTGGGAATCAACTTGCAGATAAACCAGTTCAGCCCACCCTCGGTTTTCTAGCACCCGACAGGTATCAAGCACGGCATGATGTTCGATCGGCATGAGGGCAATGCGATGGGGCTTGGCCTCACCCCTAGATCCTTGCCCAAGCAGCGCAAGGGGAGTCAGCAGGCTACCCTGAATTGCCAAGTTGATGCTCTCAGTAGCACCAGAAGTCCAAACAATTTCCCTGGGTGAGGCTCCCACAAGATTAGCAACTTGCTTGGCAGCTTGCTGGATAGCAGCATCGGCTCTATCGCCCCACTCATGATCCACACTGCTGGCATTGCCGAACTCTTGGGTCATAACGTGTAGAATGCGATCGGCTACACGGGGGTCAACAGGAGTTGTGGCATGGTAGTCAAGGTAAATCACACTTCAAAGGAGGCAGAATGGAGTTGCTTAAGAAAAGCTTGGTGCTCTGGGATAGCAATGCCTTGTTGTAGGGTTGCTAAGACGGCTGCCAAGTCCCCTGCTAAGGGGCGATTCACCGCTAGCCAGAGTCCAGGAAATTGGCGACTGCGGATGACCCCAGCCTCGTCTAGCACTATTTGAGTGGATGGCGACAACACGTCGGTCATAAAGCAAGGATTTGTGACAGTGGTGGTGCTGTTGCCGTAGCACTGGGGTGCCCCATGAATCACCATGACCTCTGGGTAGGTAAATTGTTCATACCGTGGGATCCAAGGATGCACATCACCGATGTAGACTTTATAACTTTGCCGTTTGAGATTACTCCTCAAGGTCATAGCCAGATTGAATGCTAGCTGATTATGGTTCGTAGTGCCACCTGTCCTAGGAATAATCTCTCTCTGGCGATATTCACGTTTGTAGTCGGCCTGTTCTTCTTGTTCTGGGTATTGTTCGGGAGTGTAGGTCTGGAGTTGGGTGAGCATGGCCGCTATCCTAGACAATTGCTGAGG
>JANWZG010000332.1 GCA_025054735.1 Cyanobacteriota bacterium
TGTAGAGCAGTCTATGCTAGCGGCTGGTATTGTCCAAGGTCGGGTTATTCCCTATGGAATTGACGTGGAGTTGTTTCAGCCAACATCCGATAAGCGGACGCTGCGATCGCAACTAGGACTACCGCTAGACGCTAGGATTATCTTCTCTACGGGCAACTATATTCGCACAAGCCGCTGGAAAGATTACCCAACCATGCGATCGGCAATGGTGGAGGTTGCCAAGCAGCTTCCTGATCAGCACTTGTTGTTCCTCGTGTTAGGGCTAGAGGACATTCCATCAGAACAAATGGGCAACTTGGAGATAAGGTTTCTACCCCATCAGAGCGATCGTGGGGTTGTTCAACATTACCAAGCCGCAGACCTATATCTTCATGCCGCAAAGGCAGATACATTTCCGCTGTCTGTTTTAGAAGCATTAGCCTGCGGTATGCCTGTAATTGCTACAAAAACAGGGGGTATCCCAGAGCAAGTTGACCACGGTGACACAGGGTTTCTAGTAGATCCTGGAGATGTGCAGGATATGGCTAGATGGCTAACAACACTATTGCTTGATGCTGAGCGGCTAGCCGCTATGGGAACTAGCGCTGTCAACGCTGCTCACCAACGCTTTGCTCTTCAGCGCATGATTGATGACTACCTTACGTGGTATCAGGAAATCTTACAGGGGCATGGTAAACTCCTGTGAGCAATGGTTGTTCAACATTATGCGCGGTTTCGTGCCTTCTCATTATCTAAGGTAGTAGGGTGTCAGAAATGACATGGACGGGTAAACAGGTGTTAGTGACGGGAGCGGGGGGCTTTATCGGCAGCCACCTCTGTGAGGCGCTAGTCCAAGCAGGAGCCGAGGTCACTGCCATGATTCGCTACAGTTCCCGCAGTGATTGGGGCAACTTAGAGCTACTGCCCCCTGACCACAAAGCCAATTTGCGAGTTGTTGCAGGCAATATTGAAGACAGTGATTTCGTGGCTCGCCAAGTCAAGGGTAAGGCGGTGGTGTTTCACCTAGCGGCACTGATTGCCATCCCCTACTCCTATGTGGCTCCCCTTAGCTATGTGCGGACAAATGTGGAGGGGACGCTGAATGTGTTGGAGGCGGCGCGGAATGTTGGGGTGGAGAAGGTGGTGCATACATCCACATCGGAAACCTACGGCACGGCTATTTATGCGCCGATCGACGAAAAGCATCCCCTCCAGGGGCAATCTCCCTATTCCGCCTCTAAGATTGGTGCGGACAAAATTGCCGAGAGTTACTATCTGTCCTTTAATCTGCCTGTGGCTACGATTCGTCCCTTCAATACCTACGGGCCGCGTCAGTCTGCCCGCGCTGTTATTCCCACCATTATCAGTCAGGCATTGACCCAACCCCAGATTAAGTTGGGATCTCTAACTCCAGTGCGAGATTTGACCTTTGTCAAAGATACTGTGCGAGGGTTCCTGAAGATTGCTGAGGCTCCGGCTAGTGTGGGCGAGGTGATTAACATCGGCTCTGGTAAAGGAGTAACGATCGGTGAGTTAGCCCAGCTTATTTTGGGTTTAATGAACTCAGATAAGCCGATCGTCACGGACGAAACTCGGATCCGTCCAGAGAAAAGTGAGGTGATGAAGTTGATCTGTAATGCCGAAAAAGCTGCTGCTCTGGTTGGTTGGCAACCCAACTATACTCTCGAACAGGGGCTGGCGGAGGTAATTGACTTTGTAACCCACCATCAGGCCTTGTTCAAACCCAATCAGTACACACTTTAAGATACACAAGATACGCAGCTTAGATACTTAAGAAACACACCTTAGAATTGTGCGAGGACTGTAGTTGTGCAAGCAGTTATCTTGGCTGGCGGCAAAGGCACGCGCCTCCGTCCCTACACCACTGTGCTACCCAAACCACTGATGCCAGTGGGCGACTACCCAATTTTAGAAATTATCCTCCGGCAATTGAAACATGCTGGCGTAACGGAGGTGATTTTGACGGTTGGCTATTTGGGGCAAATTTTGCAGGCATTTTTTCAAGATGGCGCTCGCCTAGGGTTGCACATTACCTATTCCTTCGAGGACAAGCCTCTAGGCACAGCCGGGCCGATTGCTCTTGTGCTTGACCAACTTCAGGACAATTTCCTGATTATGAATGGTGACCTCATGACCACCATGAACTACAGCAACCTCTACCAGTTCCATCAAGAGAAGCAAGCTGCTGCTACGATCGGCCTATTTCAGCGGGAAGTGAAAATTGACTTCGGCGTGATTGAAACCGATCAAGAGGGTAAGCTCTCGAAGTACATAGAGAAACCTCGGTATCAGTATAGTGTCAGCATGGGGGTGAACGTCCTTAACAAAGCGCAAGTCATTCCCTACTTGATCCCCGGTGAATATCTGGACGTGCCTGACCTGATGATGAAACTCCGCAACGATGGTCGCCCAGTGTATTGCTACCAAGAACCTTGCCGCTGGTTAGACATTGGTCGATTAGACGATTATCAGATTGCTACGGAACTGTTTGAGGCCCACCGAGCCGAGTTTTTGCCCGGTGAGGAGTAGGGGCAGAACCATGAGAGCATTGGTGACTGGCGGTGGAGGCTTCTGTGGCAAGCACTTAGTGCGTTACCTAGCTCAGCAAGGGGTGGAGGTACATACGATCGGCACCACACCTGCTTCATCCCACCACTATGCCCTCACCGATCCAAGTGATCTAGCCATGCTCACGGCTGCTATTACCGCTGCCCAGCCAGACTGTGTGCTGCATCTAGCCGGAGTCAGCAGTTCCCCATTGCCGAGTCAGTTCTATCTGGTCAACACTGTCTATGGGGCTACCTTGCTGCACGCCCTAGAGGTCGCTGGCTATGGCGATCGTCCTGTCTTGCTCGTTGGCACAGCCGCCGAATACGGACGCATCACCCCTGAGCAGTTGCCCATTGCCGAAACCTGCCCCTGCAACCCCTATAACCACTATGGCATCAGTAAGCTAGCCCAAACCCAGATGGGCCTAACCCTTGCCCAGCAGGGACGACCGATTGTAATTGCCCGCCCTGCCAACATCATTGGTGCAGGAATGCCCCCTAACCTGGCACTGGCTAGTTTTGCCCGCCAAATTCGGGCGATCGCCCAAGGGGAACAACCACCTGTGATTGACGTTGGCAACCTCAGTAGCATTCGCGATTTTGTCGATGTTGCTGATGTCGTCCAGATCTATTGGCAGCTTATTCAACATGCACCTGCCTATGGGCAAGTCGTCAATGTTTGCTCTGGGCGAGGCATAGCGATGAGCGACCTGCTCACACGGTTGATTGTTCTGTCTGGTCTTGAGATTGAAATTCGAGTCAATGCTCAGCGCTACAAACCAGTGGATATTCCCGTCCATTACGGCAGCACAGAGCGATTGCAACAGCTAGTAGGGCATGTGCCATCCTTGAACCTAGACCGAGTGTTGCGGTCTCTCTTAACCTTGCCTGCCAATGGCTAACTAGTAATCCTTTATGCTGCAAACTAGCTAACCTCATGACGCTGGTGGTGAACTGTTGCCATTGGGTTTGGCTACATGGGGTAAGCCCCAGCCTAGTTTCTCTCGCAGCAAATGGAAAAACTCTGGTGGTTGCAAGCGAATAAACCGAGCGACATAGGGAGCTTTCTGGATACGTACATGGTCATCGGGTTGCACATAGCAGGCTGCATTGCCGTCAGCAACCATAACCAAACGTCCCGGACTGGCAGGATAGATGGTTACGGGTTCGGTGTTAGCAAATACTAATGCCCGTGATGCCAAAGAATGGGGACAGATTGGTACAAGTTGCATTACAGGGATACCTGGAGTGATTACAGGCCCACCTGCAGACAGGGAATAGGCCGTAGAGCCAGTGGGTGTAGAGACAATCACGCCATCGGCAGCAATATCAACTGTGGCATGGCTGCCGATAGCAATCTCAAAGTGACACATGCTGGTTAGGGGTTCCCGATGGATCACGACCTCGTTGAGGCAGAGTGCCTCCCATAAAGTATCTTCCGCTACTTTCAGTTGCACTAGGAGCATGGTGCGGGTTTCGATGGCATACTGTCCAGACAATACAGTGTCTAGTGCTTGGGGCAATCGGTTCAGGTATGTTTCAGTTAAAAAGCCCAGATGGCCAGTGTTGACGGTTAATAGGGGAATGCCCCATGGTGCCACTTGGCGAAAGGCAGACAAGACAGTGCCATCACCACCAAGGACGATCGCAAAGGCCATCTCTTGATCAAAGCCAGGGGGAGCAAGTTGCTCAACTCGGGTATGACAAAATGGCCCCTCTGGGCGAGAGCAACCCAACATCCCACCTACGCCTGTTGCCATCTGCACATCCCAATGCTTTTTGGTCAGCTTGTCCTGTAACTCTGCGGCGACCTGACAAGCGATCGGCTTCATATCATTGTAAATAATGCCAACTTTGGGCACACCCAGCGTCCAACTCTTGTGAAAGGAACAAACAAAAAAACGGGCAAATGAGCCATAACACCCACAACCCTGTTGCCATTCTAGACTGTTTAGTCACAACGGGGAATCGGTCATTGGTCATTCGTGATGGAGAGATTTGTCGCTACAGGTCAACCTTAGCAAGAACAACGGACAGCAACACTGAACGGCATGAATCGAAATGAATTTTCAAGCAGCACGTTT
>JANWZG010000333.1 GCA_025054735.1 Cyanobacteriota bacterium
TAAGCTTAACGCTTTATGTAGTTTTATTACAACTCCCTGGAAGTGAACTTGATGCTCCCTTTGAGAAGTTCATCCAGAGAAGCTAGACTAATGTAGCAATCTTTTCAGTCAACTTAGTCAGTTATTCGCTGAGAAGGAACTTCTACTGCATCAACATCGATTGTTCCCGGTGGTGTCAGCCTTACAAAGCCTGACTTTTCTACCCTCAAGGGTTCTCCGCAGTTGGGACAGTTGATTTCACTACGGCTCAGCCCAGCAAATGTAGCGCCACAGATAGGACAATCATCTTGCACTAAGTTACGCCCTACCCACCATTGCAGGGCTAGCAGTCCCACTACAGGCATTACGCTAAACACTATGATCAGAACCGCGATCGACTCTAGCACTCGCCCTAGACCAACGACACCGACTAGCCAGAGTGCACCAATAAACATTAACCAACCTCTGAGATTGGGTAAAATTTGCCGCAGCGATCGTAGTAATTCCTGATTCATAGCCCGTGTCGAAGTAACTGTATCCCCACTGTAATCAAAAAACTTCTAAGCAGGTAATGGGGATTTCCCACCACTTGAAGCGTCAATGCTGGCTGTAACGCCGGATATGATGTCAGCGAGTGATACGATTTAATAACCAGAGAGGAGCTACAATTCCAGCAAACAGAGCTAGCAGGATAATAGCGATCGCCTGCACGGCCAAGATGTCTAACGTGTTGATAAACTGCGTAGGTGCACCAACGGTCACCACCGGAGCCGCTGTACGAGAGGCTTTAATGGTCAAGCCACCAATATACGCCAGGGCAGCAATCAATGTAATCAACATGCCGACCAGACTAACAGTTAGGCCCAGCTTCAGCACTTGTATCGTTTCTGCCTTCTTGGGGCGAGCTGCTGGGTCACTAGCCCGCAGTTGTTGTGCAAGCCGGGTATAGCGAAAGGCGACGTAGATGCTCCCCATCAAGGTCAGCAGACCAATCCCAGCAAACAGACCCCCTAGACCAATGCCAGCCACTGGAGCATTTGTCGTGCCAGGGACAGGTGTGCCACTGCGGTTAAACAAGGTAGCAAAGGGCAGTGTAATGGCAGCCACCACTCCTAACACCACCTGAAACCAGAACGTAAACCAACCGACAAAGCGAAAGGCAGTTGCGGCTTGTAGGGCAGTTGGTGGGTTGGAGTCTAGCTTAGACATAGGGCTGTAGGCCAAATATGCGATGAAGATGAAGAATTTGGCAGCAGGCTAAGCTGATCGCGCACAGCGGAAACCAGCTAGCACTTGCCTCACACTAGGATAGTACCAGTTACGGACGGTAATGCGTAGTGCCCAAGGGCGAGTTGCCCAACTGCCTCCCCGTAGTACCCGATGTTGGCCATCAAAGTAAGCCTGGGAATAGCCTGCGTAGGGGTAGGCGGTGAAGCCATCGTAGCCTGCAAACCAGGTATCCGTCCACTCCCAAACGTTACCTAGCATGTCATCACAACCTGCGTGACTTTTTCCTGCGGGATGGGCTGTGACTGGCGTAGTGGATCCATAGCGACGATCGTAGTTTCCTGCTGTTGCCCCTAAGGCTGCCCGTTCCCATTCTGCCTCCGTGGGCAGGCGCTTGCCAACAAACCTAGCGTAAGCTTCAGCCTCATACCAGCTAACTCCCGACACGGGATGATCATTCCACCAGGGATCATCTCGCCAATAGAGGGGTCGGGTGATGGGTGTGCCTTGGTCGGCTTGGGATTGCAGCCACTGCCAGCCAGCTTCTGACCACCAACGGCGATCGTCGTAGCCCCCCATGGCTATGAATTGTCGATACTGTGCATTTGTCACCGGGTAGCGATCAATCCAATAACCTGCTAGGGTCACTGTATGGGCTGGACGCTCATTGTCGATCGCATCCACATCTTCACACCCCATGATCAATTCTCCTTCGGGAATGTAAACTTCCTCAGAGGTTTTATGGAGCAAATCCTGGAGAGCGGAACTAGGCGAGGAAACACTTGAGTAATCTACCGGCTGCTCTATTCCTTGACCTATGTTACTAGTGGCTCTACGATGCAGTTCTAGGATTAGGGATATGGTTTCGTTATGTTGGCTTTCGTGTTGCAACAGCCAGCGCCACAGCCGGAGTTGCTCATCAACGGGGGCGATCGCTAGATAGTCCAGCACCTGTTGACGCACCGTATCCAGATAAGATTGCAGTTCTGACCAAGAAGGAAGATAAACACGCTCCTGCTTTGGCAAACCGTCAGCAGCAAACAAACGGCGATACTGGGGAAACTGGGGTGGCAACCCAGCTAAATGCTCCAGGATCCACAAAGATTCAGTATAGGCGATGTGTCCTAGATGCCATCCCACGGGGCTAAAGTCTGGATGAGCTTGACTACGCAAGGTGGTCTCATCCAGCGATGCCACTAACTTGTGGGTGCCCATTCGACAGTCCTGAAAGTCTTTGCGGAGATGTTGACGCAAGGTATTGAGACAGGGAGTAATCAACTGCATAAGAACGGTCTAGATAGAGGTAGAATAAGCCTTGAGCAATTGTATTTACTGCTACAAAAACAGTCCTCCTGGCAGTGATACAACCACCTGGGTATATACATAAGCTGAACTACATACGAGCCTAAGGAGTAGGGAAACTTGAAAAAGGTTGAAGCAATTATCCGTCCATTTAAGCTAGATGAGGTCAAAATTGCCTTGGTGAATGCAGGCATTGTGGGTATGACCGTCTCTGAAGTTCGTGGCTTTGGGCGGCAAAAAGGTCAAACCGAGCGGTATCGCGGCTCTGAATATACCGTGGAGTTTTTGCAGAAGCTTAAAGTTGAAATCGTGATTGAAGATGAGCAAGTCGATATGGTTGTCGATAAGATCATCAATGCTGCCCGCACTGGTGAAATTGGCGATGGCAAGATTTTCATTACTCCAGTCGAAGAAGTTGTTCGGATCCGGACAGGTGAGAAAAACATGGAAGCAGTGTAAGTGAGTACTTCACATTACATAACAACTCAACTGCAACTCGAAATGATACTTAGCGGGTCGTTACTGGAGGGATGATAGTTGCGGTAACAACGCTGCAAATGCACGTCCCCGATGACTGACAGTACGCTTCAGGTCTGGGGACATTTCTGCGAAGGTCATGCCCTGACTGGGTACATAGAAGATTGGGTCATAGCCAAAACCGCCAGAGCCACGCGGTTCTCGCAAGATCTCTCCAGTGCAAATGCCTTCAGCTTGGGCGGCGATCGACCCATCAGGGCGAGCGATAGCAATCACAGCAACGAACCGGGCAGCACGATGTTGCTCATTCCCTAGAGCCGTCAGCAGCCGCTGAATCCGTTCTGAATCCGTGGCTCCGTAGCGAGCTGAGTAGACACCAGGTGCGCCGTCTAGGGCATCTACAGCTAGACCAGAATCGTCAGCAATCGCCCATTCTCCCAGTGCTTTGGCAATTTCTGATGCTTTCAAGCGGGCATTTTCAGCAAAGGTTGTCCCCGTTTCTTCAACCTCTAGCTCAGCAGGTTTCAAACTTAGTTCCCAATCTAAGCCAGCCAGATGTTGCTGCATTTCCACCAATTTACCGGGGTTTCCACTGGCAATGACAAGACGACGCATAGGGTATGAAATCGGGAGTCTCTGAATAGCAACCCACATCATAGCGCGATCGTAGGGTGCCCTCGTGGAAACCAACAGCTTGTGAGAGAAACCAAGCATTGATGGCTAGAGACTGCTACAGTAGAGGAGTGAAACAAATTGTAACTATTCGTTAAGAAAGCTGGGGATGTATGCGAGTCATTTTAATGACGGGTAAGGGTGGAGTCGGTAAAACTTCAGTAGCGGCGGCTACAGGTTTGCGTTGTGCTGAAGTTGGCTACAAGACCTTGGTGCTTAGTACTGACCCAGCTCACTCTCTGGCCGATAGCTTTGATATGGAGCTAGACCATGATCCCCGTGCTGTGCGTCCTAATCTTTGGGGGGCAGAATTGGATGCACTGATGGAGCTAGAGAGCAATTGGGGAGCCGTCAAGCGTTACATTACCCAGGTATTGCAGGCACGGGGCCTAGAGGGTGTTGAGGCGGAAGAATTGGCTATTCTTCCTGGCATGGATGAGATTTTTAGCTTGGTGCGGATGAAGCGCCATTATGATGAGCAAGAGTTTGATGTACTGATTATTGACTCGGCACCTACCGGTACTGCCTTGCGTCTCTTGAGCTTGCCTGAAGTGGCTGGATGGTATATGCGCCGCTTTTATAAGCCACTACAGAAAATGTCAGCAGCGTTGCGTCCGCTAGTGGAACCTCTATTTAAGCCGATCGCGGGCTTCTCGCTCCCTGATAATGCTGTGATGGATGCACCCTACGAGTTTTATCAACAACTAGAAGCCCTAGAAACTGTCTTGACAGACAATACCCAGACCTCAGTGCGTTTGGTCACCAATCCAGAGAAAATGGTGATTAAGGAATCCCTGCGTGCCCATGCCTATTTGAGCCTTTACAATGTCAGTACAGACTTGGTAATCGCTAACCGCATTATTCCCGATGAAGTTACGGATCCCTTCTTCCAGCGCTGGAAGCAGAACCAACAGCAATATCGCCAAGAAATTCACGATAACTTTAGTCCGCTACCAATTC
>JANWZG010000334.1 GCA_025054735.1 Cyanobacteriota bacterium
TTCTCCAAAAGCCAACTGCATAACCTATGAGTCCATAGTGGGTGTTGCTGAACGCAAATATGAATTGCTCTCATCCCCAACCCTTCTCCCCAGGGAGAAGGGAATTGGAACTCTTGCTCCCTCTCCTCTAGGAGAGGGCTAGGGTGAGGGCTAAAAGTAGCTCAGGCACGAGAATCGTGCTTCTGTTCAGCAACGCCTCTGTAGTAAAGACTATTAGTTCGTAGTCAGAATTTAATACTGTGCTTAATATTATGTGCTTGATATTACCAGCTATCTGTAGTGATAGTTTGGGGAATCAGGATAACCATAGCTAAGTTGGTTATTTGGTGCACCTTATGTAGACAGTATGGGCACATCATATAACCCCTAATGCGAGCTATAGCCTTAGATAGAGAATTTGCATAACACTGAACTGCAAAATTCGGTATTGAGCGGCTTGACTTGTTTACCCTCACCTAAGACTGAACCGAGCAGTGAGGGCCACAGCGATTGCGTCGGCAGCATCATCGGGTTTGGGTAAGGTCTCTAGGGCTAACTCTCTGGCAACAGCCTGTTGCACATCGTGCTTGTTGGCATTGCCATAGCCCGTAAGTGCTTGCTTGATTTGAGCAGGCGTGAATTCTAGTAGGGGTAGCTGATGCTGTGCTAACACCAACATGACTACTCCTCTTGCCTGTGCCACTAAAATCGTATTGCCCATGCGATAGAAAAAAAATTTTTCGATCGCCACCTGATCTGGTTGCCACTGGTTGATCAACGCATGGAGGTCATCGTAGATGATGCACAGTCGGTCACCAATAGGTTGCTTGGCTGGTGTAGCAATCACTCCATAATCCAAAGCTGCGATCGCCTCACTCGTTCCTAACGACCACTCAAGAATGCTAAATCCTAAGGTTGCTAATCCTGGATCTAATCCCAAAATCCGAGTCATGAGTACAACTCCATCGACCTTCGTGGCTGCTACTTGTCAGTTAAAATTCTGCACTACAGCATTGCCGTGACAGGCTCTTCTGCATCCCCACGACATCTGACCCCACGAACGAACTAGTTGAGCAGGGTTAGCACTATGGGCTAATCACGCTTCCTGATGGTAGACCAGATTTCCTTATGGTTCCCTTGACAGATATAGAAGATGCTTGTACGGGTCAGCCGTTACTAACCGCTAGCGAGTTAGAGTAACCATTAATAGCTGCCCGTCAACAAGCAGACTGTCTATCTGAGCTACTAAGGCAGTAGAGGTACAATCCCGATCGTTTAGAGTAGGATTACACAAGTTAACTGTCTTTGCCGCGCTGATGATTTTCAGAAAATTTATACGGAAGCGGGGCTGGAGCACCGCTATCCTTGGACTAGGAGGCATGGGCCTGATACCAAGCGATCGTGTTCTTTAGACCTTGACGAAACTCCATCTCGGCCACAAATCCAAACCGCTCCTTGGCGCGTCGAGTGTCAAGGCAGCGGCGAGGTTGGCCATTGGGCTTGTCAGTCTCCCACACAATTTCCCCCTTAAAGTCCATCAAGTCACAAATCAACGCGATCAAATCCCGAATAGAGATTTCGTAGCCCGTGCCAAGGTTAACAGGGTCAGGGTCATCGTAGAACTGGGTAGCCATTACAATGCCTCGGGCAGCATCGGTGGAATAGAGAAACTCACGGGTTGGGCTACCATCCCCCCAAACCGGGAGATGGCGATCGCCTCGTTGTTTAGCTTCGTGAACCTTACGAATCAAGGCGGGGATCACATGGGAACTGCGGGGGTCAAAGTTATCCTCCGGGCCATACAAATTCACTGGCAATAGATAGATGCCATTAAACCCATACTGCTGACGGTAGGCTTGAAGTTGCACCAACAGAGCCTTTTTAGCAACACCGTAGGGAGCATTGGTTTCTTCTGGATAACCATCCCACAGAGCATCTTCATGAAAGGGCACGGGGGTGAATTTAGGATAGGCACAAATTGTCCCAACACAGACGAACTTCTCGACCCCAGCTTCATAGGCTGCATGGATCAGCTGCGTCCCCATGATCAAATTGTCATAGAACAACTCGGCTGGCTTTTCTCTGTTCAAGCCGATGCCGCCTACATGAGCCGCCAAATGAATGACAATATCCTGATTCTCGACAGCGCGCTGGCAGTTGGCTAACAATCGCAGGTCACAGTCTCGCGATCGTGGCACTGTAATCTTGGCTAGTTCTGCACCTGCTTTACAGAGCTGGTCAATTACCTGACGACCCAGAAAGCCTGCACCACCAGTGACCAAGATACGCTTGTTTGTAAGATCCATAGTTCAGTGTTCAGGGTTTAGGATTCCGGTTTATCAGCACGTGGTATGACTCAGTATCTGAACTGTTCCAGCACGTGAATCATAGGTGGCCAGCATAAACAACCAGCCTATTGAAGCATACCCCCAGTTTCTTGGCGAATTGTCGCTAGTTCTTGAGTTTGGTTACTGCTATTAGCGATCGTAGAGTTGATCCCCACTGCCCGTAAGTCAGCCTCTACCATTAAATGCACCAGCTCTGTAAACGTCACTGATGGCTTCCAGCCGAGTTTTTCTTGAGCCTTTTTGGGGTTACCAATCAACAAATCTACCTCTGCAGGTCGCAAATAGCGTTTGTCAAACTCCACATAATCTCGCCAGTTCAAATTGACACAGCCAAAGGCTATATCTAAAAACTCTTGGACAGAATGAGTTTCACCTGTAGCAACCACATAGTCATCTGGTTCTGGTTGTTGCAGCATCAGCCACATTGCCTGCACATAGTCTTTGGCATAACCCCAGTCACGCTTAGCATCTAAATTTCCCATATATAGCTTCTTTTGCTGACCAGCGATAATCCGTGCTACAGCGCGAGTAATTTTACGGGTTACAAAAGTTTCCCCGCGCCGAGGAGACTCATGGTTAAACAGAATGCCATTACAAGCAAACATGCCATAGGACTCTCGATAGTTTACTGTTTGCCAATGGGCATAAACCTTAGCACAGGCATAGGGACTGCGGGGATAAAACGGAGTCGCCTCCGATTGGGGAATATCTTGTACTTTTCCGTACATCTCTGACGACCCTGCCTGATAGAAACGTACCGATTCCCCAGTCCGCTGTTGGTAATCTCGCACAGCTTCTAGCAAGCGCAGGGTTCCCATGCCTACAGCATCAACAGTATATTCAGGAGCATCAAAACTCACTCGCACGTGGGATTGAGCACCTAAGTTGTAAACTTCTGATGGTTTAACTTGCTCTACAATGCGCCGCAGAGTAGTGCCATCGGTCAAGTCGCCGTAGTGGAGAAAAAGCCGTGCTCCCTCTTTGTGAGGATCTTCGTAAATATGGTCAATTCGGTCAGTATTGAAGGTTGATGTGCGCCGAATGATCCCATGAACTTCGTACCCCTTCTCCAACAAAAGCTCACTTAGATAGGATCCGTCTTGACCGGTAATGCCGGTAATTAGTGCTCGTTTTAACTGACTCATGAGTAATTGCTGCTTAAACGATTGGAACTGCTAGTATGCCCCGTTGTTACGAGGAAAGATCACGACCCTGATTGTTCTAATAATTAGCCAGCAATCGAGGGAAAGACTTCGCGATCGAACATAGTAGAGATCCATCTTGACACGAAGCGGGTAAGGAACATCATTTCGCCCAGAAACTTGCCAGAGTCCAGTAATTCCAGGACGGATTGTCAGCACTTGGTCGATATACTTGCCATATTTGATTAACTCTGCCTTAACCAAGGGGCGTGGCCCTACCACGCTCATTTCTCCCTTTAAGACATTCCAAAACTGAGGAAATTCATCTAAGCTAGTTGCCCGTAGAAATCGCCCAATCCATGTAACTCGCGGATCCCGCTTGAGCTTGAAATTGGCTTCAAATTCTCGGCGCAACTGAGGAGAAGCTTCAATTAGACTCTGTAATGCCTCATCTGCTTTTCGGTGCATTGTGCGAAATTTAATGCAACCGAATGGCTGGTAGTTTCTGCCAATGCGCTGCTGTACGTAGAAGATTGGCCCTGGTGAGGTTAAAACTATTAGCAGTGCTATCAACAAATATAACGGCGAGAAGATGATTAAAACCGCCAGGGAGAAGACAATATCAAAGACCCGTTTGATAGCATCTTGATCGAGAGGACATGACCTTGGCAACGGGAACTTCAGACGGGATAGTGTCCGTGTCACCTTGCCAGGTAAATACTGGGTTTCAGCAGTCATTGTATTTTTTATGTTCACACCACACACCGTCTTCATCATAGGGCTACCAATACAATCTAGGGTGAATCCTCCTTGGCAAATTTTTCGACGGCTAAATGTTATCGAGGTTCTAACCGTTGCAAATGTTCCTCTAACTAGGTTAGCTAAGCGATAGTCCTAAAAAGGTAATGACTTGCTGGGAAGCAGGTGTAGGGGACGTTCCCACAAAAGGGAGCCAATTCCCTTGACCCCCACTTAAGATCATTACTTGCTTATCACTAGCAGCTAAGCTATTAAATCCTCATTGCATCTTCAATCGGTTCTCCTGCTTGAAAACGCTGATAGCACTGCTCCACTGTGGCTAGATAGTGTTGATGGCAGCGATCGGTATCAAATGTTTGCGCGTGGGCATGGATCTGATC
>JANWZG010000335.1 GCA_025054735.1 Cyanobacteriota bacterium
TTGTCTTAGTTGGTAATAATTGGGACTATCGGATGATTTTCTTGATGTTGACCATGCCCCAACTGTTAGCGTGGATTACAGCCAGCAATCCTTTGCGCTCGATCGCTAGGCTGACGATTGCTGCCATTGTGTTCACCAGTTGGTGGAGCCGCTGGTCACTCTGGAACCTGGATGAACTGGCAAACTGGATCATAGCTGGTAGTTTTACCTATTACCTGGGCAAACTGAGTCCAGCATGGCTGCAACAAGTACTTGCTCAGCCATTGAACAGTAGTTTGCTTGCTAACAAGCCCAAACATTGAATAAGACCAAAAATTGCGGTTTTTTACGATTGGTTACGTAAAAAGAAGCAACTAGGGGCTTGTGGAGCTTCCCGTGGTATGTCCGAGGCAAAATCGTATCCAAATACACCTATTTGCACCGCCCTCAACACAGTCTCAATGGAAACTCTTGCAGAGCTGAAGGCTCAGAATGAAGCATTGCAACACCAACTGCGCCAGACCCAAGCCGAGTTGCAGATGGCGCAAGCTCAACTCCAGAGTTACACACAACAGGCCACGGTGCTACACCAAACTCAATGCCAACTAGATAACATTCTTGCCAGTGCTATTGTTTGCATTACGCACTTTCGCCTCTATCCCGATCGACGCACCGAACATTACTACTGCTCTCCAGGCAGTAACACCATTTTTGGCTATGCTCCAGAGCAAATGCTAGATGCCTGTTTTTGGTGGTCGCGGATTCATCCAGATGATCAGGGCCATATCCTGGCCTCTAACGAACGGCTGTTGACGCAGCCAACTGCCCACCATGAGTATCGCTTTTGGCATGCAGATGGCCGCTGGTGCTGGATTGCGGGCACTCTCACCGCTCACTGGAACCCAGAGGAGCACTATTGGACTGTGACGGCTGTAGACACCGATATCACTGACCAAAAGCTGGCAGAGGCTGCCCTGCGGGAAAAAATTCAGCGAGAACGGTTGATGCGCGCTGTCATTAACCATATTCGTCAGTTTTTAGATTTAGAGCACATTTTCCAGCAGACGGTTACTGAAGTGCAGCGGTTTTTGGGTTGCGATCGCGTCTTGGTCTATGAGTTCAACCTAGCTAGCGAGAGTGGTTACATCACCTACGAAGCAGTGGTGCCGGGCTGCCGATCGCTGCTGGGCATTGAAATTACTGATCGGGGCTTCTCGGCTTGTGTGGATGACTACTTGGCAGGGCGGATTCAAAACACACCAGACATTTATCAGGCACCGTTGCCTGAATGTTATGTTGCTAAGCAGGCTGAACTCGATGTCCGGGCTAATTTGGTGGTGCCTATCATCAAGCGGCATCCCAATGGGAGCAGAGGCGAACTGTGGGGGCTGTTGGCGGCTCAGTATTGCAATCGCCCCCACCAGTGGCAACCCTACAATGTCGAGTTGTTACAGGATTTAGCTAGCCAGTTAGCGATCGCCCTGCAACAGGCAGCTTTATACCAAGCAGCCCAAACTACAGCGACTGAACTAGATGGCCTCTTAAATGCCACAACGGCTTGTATTTTTAGAATGCGCGTTTTCCGCAATGGCACTAGGCACAAACTTTATTACTCTGCCGCCTGTGAAAGGCTCTATGGCTATAGTGCTGCTGAATTGTTGTCAGACCCACTGCTGTGGCAGTCACGGGTCTTGCCCGAAGACCTCGGTGGTGTGTTAGCCCCCCTGTGGGCTAGGTATTTTGCAGATTGCCCTCCCCAAGTCGAGTTTCGCTTTCGCCATCGTGATGGTTCCATCCGCTGGATTAGCACTAGCTACAGGGTTGAATGCCATGTACCCAATGCTGACCCAGCCCTAGACTATAAACTGATCAATGCCGTCAACATTGATGTGACTGCCCGCAAGCTAGCAGAACTAGCCCTACAGCGCAGTGAAGCCCAAACCCGCGCTATTTTAGCTGCCATTCCTGACTTGATGATACTGGTGCACCGGGATGGCACCTACCTGAGTCAGATCCAAGCGAGTCAGTCCCTTGTCAATCTGGTTAATCACATAGCGCTGCCTAGCCCGATTGGTCGAAATATTGTAGAACTGTTGCCCCCTGAGATTGCCACCCAGCATATGACCTGCATTCAGCAAGCGTTGGCCACGGGCGAAGTGCAGCACTATGAAAAAGAAGTGGTAGTAGCCGGGCGAGTGCAGTATGAAGATGTTCGTTTTGCCCCCGTTGATGATGAAACGGTATTGTTGATAGTGCGGGATATTGGCGATCGCAAACGGGCAGAGCTAGCCCTGCAACAGCAGATGCAGCGAGAACAGGCCCTTAATGCCGTCATCCGAGCTATCCACTATTCCTTAGACTTAGAAACCATTTTTGTCACCGCCAGCCGTGAAATCACGAACTTACTATCGGTTCAGCGCACTTCTATTGTCCAATATTTTCCAGAGCAGCGATGCTGGCGACGCATTACAGGTTACTCCCATGACGGTAGCATTGTGCCCCCTAGTGTTGTGGGCATTCCCGATGAAGGCAACCCTATTGCAGAGCAGCTCAAACGGGGAGAGATAGTGCCAGTAGATGCCAATCACCCTATCCAAGACCCCATTAACCGAGCCTTGGCCAAAGATTTATCACCACCGTGGCTAATTGTGCCGATCGTCGTCAACCAGACCATCTGGGGCAATATAGCCATTTCTGACGCTGACCGAGAGCAGTGGCAACCAGCAGAGATAGAGCTAATGCAACAGGTGTCTGAGCAACTGGCGATCGCCATTTACCAAGCTCAGCTCTATGACCAAGCCCAGACGGCCAATGCTACCCTAGCCCGCCTCAACCAAGACCTAGAAGCACTGATTGCAGACCGCACCAAGGCCCTGCGCCAGAGTGAAGAGTTGTTTCGGAGCCTATTTGATAAGGCACCGATCGGCATTGCCCTCTGTGACCCTGAAGACAGGCGCTTGCTGCAAGTGAACCAAAAGTTTTGCCAGCTCACCGGCTATAGTGCAGAAGAATTGGCAACCATGGCCATTGCTGACATTACCCATCCAGACGATAGGGATCAAGAGTATCCCTTAGCTGCCTACTGCTTGGCTACCCACCAGTCAAACTATCGGCTCGAAAAGCGCTACATTACCAAACAGGGTACCATTCGCTGGGTGCAAGTGACGGTTACCCTGCTGTACGGCCCAGACGGAGAGTTGCAGTATAGCCTAGGCATGACCGAAGACATTACCCTGCGCAAACAAACCGAAGAAGCCCTAAGAGCCAGCGAGGCCCAAAACCGGGCCATTCTCGCGGCTGTGCCAGACTTGATGGTGCTGTACAGCGCTGAGGGCATCTACCAGGGACTGATTAAACCCAGTAACACTTTGATGAGTTTGCTCGACCTGTTGCCAGGGCCAAATATGGGCAAACACCTGTCAGAGCTACTGCCCCCAGAGATTGCCGCAAACCAAGAGGCAGCTATTCAACGAGCCATGGCGACCAAGACTGTGCAAACCTATGAGCAAGTGGTGACCATTGGCGATCGAGTTCAGTACGAAGAAGTGCGAGTGGCACCTGTAGATGAGCACAAGGTTCTGCTCATGGTGCGGGATATTGGCGAGCGTAAACAAGCTGAGCTAAAGGTACGAGCCTCCCTGCGAGAAAAGGAATTGTTGTTGCAAGAAATCCACCATCGGGTGAAAAATAACTTGCAAATTATTTGCAGTCTGTTGAATCTTCAGGCCAATACCTTCCAAGATCCCCACATTATTGAACCCTTAATGGAGAGCCAACGCCGGGTGCGCACCATGGCTCTAGTGCACGAGCGCCTCTATCAGACTGCTAGCTTGGCTGAGCTAGACATTGCCGACTACATTACCGAGCTGGTCAGTGATTTCTTCCTGGCTAGCTTGGTGGATAATGTTTCCATTAATTTGCGGTTTAACTTAGTGCACCTCAACCTAGAGGCTGATATGGCGATCGCCTGTGGACTAATCATCAACGAGCTGGTCAGTAATGCCCTCAAGTATGCCTTCCCTAACGATCGCCCCGGTGAGGTTTACATCGGTTTTCAACCCCATCCCAGCCAGCCAGACTACTACACCCTGACGATCGCCGATGATGGCATTGGCCTCCCCGCCGATTTCGATGTCCACAACACCACATCCCTAGGGCTGCAAATAGTCTGTGCCCTCGTTAGCCAACTCTTTGGCACCCTAGAGGTTGATCGTGCCCCAGGCACCGCCTTCCGCATCACCTTCCCCATCCACCCACCCAAGTAGGATCCTATACACCCCTTAGCAGACTTAAAGACTTGAACCATGCCATACCCCATCTAGTTAGGACATTGGGTTAGTGAGGACTGCTACCACTTCCCCATGCTATGGCTACAGATAGCTTGTGGTCAGGACTTAAGTCCTGGCTATGAACTTTTGGGTTGTGTCGCTGGCTTTGGGAGGATTGGTGTTACGTCCTCACCACGAGCCTTAACGGCTATCACGCTGTCCTAGGTTTGCTGTGATGGCTAGGCTTGTATTACAGATAGCTTGTTGTCAGGACTTAAGTCCTGGCTATGAACCTTTGGATTGGGTCACTGGCTTTTGGAGGATTGGTATCACATCCTCACCACAAG
>JANWZG010000336.1 GCA_025054735.1 Cyanobacteriota bacterium
TAGGTGACATTACAACTCTGCTGGGTGCCAAACGCTTTCATAATGGTCTGAAACCAAAACAGAAATCGTTCTTGCAATATATCGGGATCATTCAGCAGCATGGCGATCGCAGAATAGCGTAGTGCTCGAATCGTGTCCCGTTTCCACTTAGCAGTGACATCCGCATCACCATGCTTTAACAGGTTGCTGTCCATACGCTGCATACGGGTATAGACCTGCTGCACGATAGTTGCTTCAGCATTCTGTAGCTTGACATAGGCTGACAATCTAAGCTTGAACGATGCCATGTAGTCTTGAATGAACTGCAACTCTGAATCGGTTGCATACCGACCATCAACCTCAGCAACCAATCGTTGCATTTGACTTAACATAAATCACTCCTAAATTGCTTTTACACTGATCAGTTTCAGATTTAGTGGTTTTAAGTCATAACCTTCAGATTTAGTAGCTACTGAAGTAGACATAAAACTTAACACAAATTAGCATTCCCAGGATTTGACTGGATGTCAGGATGATTCTGAGGATTTTCTCAGGCCTATCCAACGTATCCGTAATCCTAGCCCTTGAATCTCTGATGCTGCCATAGATGGCATCTTTACTTGGGTATCATCCTTACTGGGTATCTGGTGCCCAAAGGCAAGACTAAATCATAGTGCTGTTAAGGCGCGTAGCGGGGATATAATTCCTCACTGCCACCATTCTCACTAGCCCGTGGGTTGCGATAGGAGAAACTAGTGACAACATTACCTCCAACTCGACTAAGGCGGCAGGTTGGGCTGTCTGGGGCAATACTGATGGGGTTGGGGTCGATCGTCGGCACAGGAGTGTTTGTCAGCATTGGCATCGCCGCAGGCATCGCTGGAGCAGCCATGATTGTGGGGGTAGTCGTTGGGGCACTGATTGCTCTGAGTAACGGGTTTAACAGCGCTCAACTGGCGGCTAGTCACCCGGTTAGTGGTGGCAGTTATGAATATGGGTACAAGTATCTTTCGTCTTGGGCTGGTTTTACCGCTGGGTGGATGTTTTTGTGGGCTAAGACTGCATCAGCCGCTACCGCCGCTCTAGGGTTCTCTAGTTACTTGCTGGTGGCGATCGGTCTAGATGGGCGCGGCCTAACAGTACCTATAGCAGTGGGATCTGTGGTGGTGCTTACTGCGATCGTTCTAGGGGGCATCCAAGGGTCTAACCGCGCTAATACAGTCATTGTCTCCATTACGCTGACTGCTCTGCTTACGCTAGTTCTAGCTGGCATTCCAACGGCATGGACGATGGGCCATCAACACCTAACCCCCTTTGTTGCTACAGCTTCGGGAGCACCAGTTAACCCAATTGCGGCTGTTCTTCATGCCAGTGCCCTTATGTTTGTGGCCTACACCGGCTACGGGCGCATCGCTACCTTGGGCGAAGAAGTTGTGGAGCCTCGCCGCATTATTCCTAGAGCGATCGTCATTACCATGCTCATCACCTTGGTTCTCTATGTTGCAGTGGCATTGGTAAGTGTGGCTACAGTTGGTGCTCCTGTGCTCAGTGCGGCTGTCACTAACGGTTCTGCTCCCCTAGAGTTTGTGGCCAGAGCAACGGGCATCCCTGGTGTGCCCCAACTGGTAACGATTGGTGCTATTACTGCTATGCTTGGTGTTTTGTTAAACCTACTCTTGGGGTTATCACGAGTGTTGCTGGCCATGGGACGACGAGGAGACATGCCCCGATGTATGGCGCAACTGAATGCTAAAGGTACTACCCCTCCTTGGGCTGTTGTGACGGTCGGTAGCACGATCGTCCTGCTGGCGCTTGTCGGCAATGTGAAAACTACCTGGTCATTTAGTGCCTTTACGGTGTTGATTTATTACGCCATTACCAATGTAGCCGCTCTGAAAATTCCTGCTAGCCAGTTGCTCTACCCACGATGGTTGGCTTGGGTCGGGCTAGTGGGCTGTCTTTTCCTGGCCTTCTGGGTCGATCGCCAAATTTGGCTGATAGGTCTGGGGATCATTGCCCTAGGGCTAGTATGGCACTGGGCAGCTCAGTCTGCCCGTCGGGAATAGAGCTATTGGGCGTTGAGGAGTTGTACAAGCCGAGCGCGATATTGCCGTAACTCACTGGCGCGGTTGGGGTGTAACACCATGAGACGATCAACAATCTGAATCGCCTGTCGCCAGTTTTTAGCCTCGACGGCTGCTCGCAATTGGGTGTTTAGCTGTCGAGTTTGAGTATTGCGCTGTGCTACAGACATGGGACGTTGGGTGGATGGGGTCGATCGCCGCGTAGCTTGGGGTCGGCGTGAAGTTGGTGAGCCAGTGGCCATTGCTAGCCCACAATATTGCTGGAAGGAACTGTCTAAGGTTTGGTAGGCTTCAAGCTTTTGCAGGAAGTTGGTTAATTCCTGTTCCACAGCTTGTGAATTATTTTGCCGACTTGCACTCCGAACAGTTTGAGCAAACTGCCGCACCTCTTGAAATGCAGACAGATAGCGATTACGAAACTGTCGAACCTGCGGCTCGGTGAGTGGCATCTGCTGTAACCGGCTGATATACCCATTTAACAAGTCAATCATGCGATCGATCTGGGCTAATGCCTGCTGGGGGGAGGTGTTATTCGCATTGGCAATTGTTGTAAACCCATCTGTTGCCTGATTCAAAAACTGTCCCAACCGTTCGCAGTCTGCTCTGCGGCTGTTATTGGTCTGTGCCAGAGCAGTAGGGCCAAACGTTAGCCTAGACTCAGCAGCCAAAACAGGCTGCCCTTGCCTTCCATCGGCTAGGCTAAGTGGACTAACAGCAACAATTCCCAAGCTGACGATCGGCAACAGATAGTGAGCAATAACCATAACAAAGGCTGTTTGCGAGTACAGTAGCTACCCATTAGATTACTCGATTTCTTAGCAACTGAATCTCTGACCATACCCTAGGTGACGTAACCTTAGCCCACTATGTAAGACCTAGTAAGTTTTAGAGACAGCCGTTGGACAACGGTACAATAAGTGCCTACCAGGATCAGTCCTGCATCCAGACCAGCATTATTGAATCACCCATGACACAGACATCATCTGCTAAACGCACCCAGACCCTGGATGGATGGTTGTTGGTGCTGCCAGCCTTGATCATTCTGGCCTTGGTGTTTGTCTATCCCATCGCTCGCGCCGCTTGGCTTAGTCTGTTTACCCAAAATCTGGGCACTGAGTTGCAGCCTGTGTTTGCTGGGCTAGGCAATTTTAAGCGGATGGTTGGGGATGGACGGTTCTGGCAGAGCTTTAGCAATACCATCATCTTTACGATCGTCTCTGTATCCATAGAGATGGTACTCGGCTTGGGCATTGCCCTTGTGCTGAATCAATCCTTCCGAGGGCGGGGAGTTGTGCGGGCGATCGCCCTCTTGCCCTGGGCATTGCCTACTGCTGTCATGGCCCTAGCATGGACTTGGATTTTCAACGATCAGTATGGTGTTCTCAATGACCTCCTAAGGCGTGCAGGATTGATTACCCAAGCAGTTAACTGGCTAGGAGAGCCAACCTTAGCTATGGCTGCGATTATCAGTGCTGACATCTGGAAAACCACTCCATTCATCAGCATTATCCTTCTAGCAGGACTTCAATCCATTCCTCATGATTTGTACGAAGCCCATCGCATCGACGGCGCAACACCTTGGCAGAGCTTTCGACATATCACCCTGCCCTTACTCATGCCTCAGATCCTCATAGCCTTGTTGTTTCGCCTAGCGCAAGCCTTCGGCATTTTTGACCTTGTGCAAGTGATGACTGGGGGTGGTCCCGCTGGTTCCACTGAAACAGTTTCTGTATACATCTACAGCACTATCATGCGTTACCTAGACTTTGGCTATGGTGCTGCCTTAGTGGTAGTTACCTTCCTGTTACTCATCTTGGCATTAGCCTTGGGCAGTCTGCTGCTATCCCGCTTCCAGGCAACATTGCCAATCAGTGGCGGCAGATAACCTACAACTCAGACTTGCAATTTACAGGTTTTCTCTGGTAACGACCAAGCTGGTAACGACCAAGCTGTTAGTACCCCATAGGCAGGAGTACTCTTCAGCAGTATCGCATGTCATCGCTACACCACCAGTCGAGGGCGTTTGGTTGCTCGACCTAGACCCGTATGAAAGAGTACATAGGTACAGGGAATGAGAAACAGGGTCAGCACAGTTGCCAGGGCTAGACCAGAAAATACCACAATTCCCAAGGGTTGTAGAAACTCTGACCCTTGCCCAAGGCCCATGGCTAGGGGAAACATTCCTAACACCGTGGTAATAGTAGTCATCAATATGGGTCGCAAGCGTTGGGGGGCAGCCTTCAAAATTGCAGTTTGATGGTCTACACCTTCCTGTTCCCGGATTTGGTTGGCCATTTCCACCATGATGATAGCGTTGTTGACCACAATTCCTACTAACAGGACTGCTCCTACAAGAACGATGATGCTAAAGGGTTTGCCCGTGATGAACAGACCTAAAATACCGCCAGCTAGTGCCAAGGGCACAGTAATCATAATCACAAGGGGATCAATCAACGAGTTGTATTGAACAGCCATCACCACGAACACTAAAAATGCTGCTAA
>JANWZG010000337.1 GCA_025054735.1 Cyanobacteriota bacterium
TAGAACCCAAAATTCCGCTGGATATTTTGGAAACGATAACCAGTCAGCGCGGCGTGTCTGAAGCAGAGCGAGCAGTATTGGTGTTGGCGTTAGATGGCCATTCCACTGAGGAGATGGCAAAAAGCTTGGGGATTAGCTCAGCAGCCGTGCGCAAACGGCTGGGTGAGGTGTACAAGAAATTTGCAGTGCCAGGGAGCAGTCGTGGCAAGCTAGCAGAGTTGCATCAAATTCTGTGCCGTTTACAGCCTCACCGAGAAAGCCAAAAGATAGCAGAAAAACGCCCAAGTGTAGAAGATTGGGGTAGTGCGCCAGCCTTGGAAGTGTTTTATGGACGTGAGGATGAGTTGTGCTGTTTGGAGCAGTGGATTGTATCAGACGGTTGTCGGCTAGTGGCCTTAGTTGGCATGGGCGGCATAGGCAAAACGGCCCTCGCCCTGAAACTGGCAGAACGGATTAAACATCATTTTGAAGTGGTGATTTGGCGATCGCTGTTCAACCCCCTCCAACTGTCAAAGCTGCTAGAAGACTGGTTATCGATTCTCAGCGACACTCAAGAGTCACCATTGCCAGAGAGGACTGACGATAGAATCTCGCGGTTGCTGGAGTGCTTAAGCCAGCGTCGATGTTTGCTAATTTTGGATAATGTTGAAACCATTTTGCAGTCTGATCAGCTCACAGGCTACTATCAAGACCGCTACAAAGATTATGGTGATTTATTCACTCGCATTGGTGTAGGGCGACCTGGTGACCCTAAGCATCAGAGTTGCCTAATGTTGACGAGCCAAGAAAAACTGCGGGAGATAGCACTATATCAGGATGAAACATTGCCCGTGCGATCGCTGCCTCTGAAGGGCTTGACGAATGATGAAGCCAAAGAAATTTTGGATGCTAAGGGACTGAAGGCTACCGATGACGATCGTAAACAATTGATTAATCGTTACATTGGCAATCCATTAGCCCTAAGGATTGTAGCCACAACCATTCAAGAGTTATTTGATGGAGATGTGAAGCGGTTTTTACAGCAAAGTACTATTCTTTACAGTGGTCTGCGTAATTTGCTGGATAATCAGTTTGCTCGACTCTCTGATAAAGAAAAGCGAGTGCTGTATTGGTTGGCTATCAGTCGAGGAGAACAGGTGTCACTGACTGAATTGCAGCGAGATATATTGCCGCCAACTGACCAGTCAGCGTTGCTAGAGATCTTGGAGTCCCTCACTCGGCGATCGTTGATTGGCAACACTACTGTTTTCTCTCTCCACCCAGCCGTGATGGAGTATGTGACAGGGCGGTTCGTGGGCACTATCTGTAATGAGATCTGTAATGAGATCAGGACTAGCTTGACAACGCTCACAGATGCGCCTACAGGTGAAAAACCGAAGGTATGGCCTCTATTCAACAGCCACGCTCTGATTAAGGCCCAAGCCAAGGACTATGTACGAGAAAAGCAAACTCAAGAAATTTTAAACCCTATCCTCAATCAGTTGGAGATTACCCTTGGTAGCAAACAAGAAATTCAAGACCGGCTCCGGGCCATGCTTGACCAATTGCGAGGTAAATCATTACTAGAAACGGGCTATGCAGGGGGTAATATCTTTAACTTACTCCGGCAGTTAACCTCCGATCTTAGCCAGTACGATTTCTCTAACTTGACGATTCGGCAAGCCTATCTGAAAGGGGTAAACTTGCATAATGTTAACTTCGCAAACTCAAACCTAGCGAAATCAGCCTTTATCGAAACCTTTGGCAGCATTTTGACTGTTGCCATTAGTCCAACCTATCACTGGCTAGCGACTGGCGACACCAAAGGAGAGATTCGGATTTGGCAAATTATTGATGGAGAGCAGCGATCGCTCTTGGCTGGCCACGATGGGTGGGTGCGCTCTCTGCGCTTTAGCCAAGGGGGACGACGGCTAGTCAGTGGCAGTGACGATGGCACGGTAAAACTCTGGGATACAGATAAACTCCAGTGCTTACAAATCTTTCGAGGGCACGCCGATGCTGTTCGCACCGTTGCCGTAGCTGATCATGTACCCATAGCAACAGATGGGTCGCGAGGCATGATTGCTAGTGGTAGCAATGACAAGACGATTAGGCTGTGGGATATGGACGATGGTGAGTGCATCAGAGAGTTGCCCGGACACACGAGTTGGGTGCAATCTCTAGACTTTAGTCCTGACCATCGCTACTTGGTTAGTGGCAGCGGTGACCAAACTATTCGGATTTGGGATATGGCTACGGGTAAATGTTTGCGCGTTCTCAAGGGGCACGATCGCACGGTGCGATCGGTCAAGTTCAGCCCTGATGGCAAACTCTTGGCTAGCGGTAGTAGTGACCAAACCATCCAGCTATGGGATACCACGACTTGGCAAGTGCTAAAAACACTGACAGGACACAACGGTAAAGTTTGGTCAGTGGATTTTAGTCCTAACAGTGAGTTGTTAGCAAGTGGTAGCGATGACCAGACCGTGCGCCTATGGGACATTGCCCTTGAGACTTGTGTCAAAATTCTAGAGGGACATAGCAGTCGGGTTTGGTCTGTAGCCTTTGGTTATCCCCTCTCTAGTGATGAGCCAGGGGGCATTGTTGCTAGTGGCAGTGATGACCAAACAGTCCGCATCTGGGATATAGACAAGCTAGAATGCCGACGCACTCTTCAGGGGTACAGTAATAGTCCCCGATCGGTTACTATTTTCCCTGGGTTTGACTTGAAATCTCCTGCAACTCAATGGGCTGCCAGTGGCGGCGATGATCAACTCGTTAGAGTTTGGGACTTCTCAACCGGGGAATGTTTGCAAGAACTGCATGGCCACACTAGTCGTGTGGGTGCGGTGGCAGTTAGCCCCGATCGACAGATACTAGCCAGCGGTAGTGATGATCAGACCGTGCGAATATGGGATGTCAACACCTGGCGATGCTTAGATATTTTGCATGGTCACACCAATTGGGTGCGAGCAGTGGGATTCAGCCCAGACAGTAACGTGTTGGCGAGCGGCAGTGACGACAGAACAATCCGACTGTGGGCAACAGCTACTGGTAAATTGCTCACCACGTTGGCAGAGCATGGCGATTGGGTGTGGACTGTAGCCTTTAGCCCGGATGGTCAGTGGCTAGCTAGTGGTAGCGCTGATTACACCGTCAGGATTTGGAATCTCAAAACCTATAAGTGTGTGCATGTCCTAAAAGAACACACTGATTGGGTGCGATCAGTGGTGTTCAGTTCTGATAGCCAACTCCTTGCCAGCGGTGGTGGCGATCGTACGGTCAAAATCTGGGACGTTGCCAGCGCTCAATGTTTGAAGACACTAAGATTCAACAACCGCATCCGTTCCCTGGTGTTTAGCCCTGACAGTACACAATTAATATGTGCGACTGAAGACAAGGCGATCGAGCGTCGCATTATTGAGACCGATCAACGGCTGGATAGCCTATTGGGGCATGAGGACTCAGTGCGATCGATCTCCCTCAGTGCTGATGGCACTGCCCTAGTCAGTGGCAGCCGAGATGGTACCATCCGCCTGTGGAATTTGCACACCACCCAAGCAGTGACCTACCTGAGAGCCAAACGTCCCTATGAAGGCATGAACATTACCGGGGTCAAAGGTTTGACTGAGGCCCAGAAGTCTACCCTAAAAGCCTTAGGCGCAGTGGAAAACAGTGGGCCATAGACCGCTTACAGTGGCAACGCATAGAAGCCCAAGTGAGTGGCGATCGGGCGCTGGCGCATGGGAACACGAGTTTGGATAGGAGCATTTAGAGTTTTGGCGCTACTAGTAGGGGTAGCCATAACCAGAGTTGTGGAACCACCACCATCCAAATTCAGCGCCGTGTAGACCCCTAGACGCTGCAAAATGGCCACCAATTCCTGGAGAGTGACCCCCTTGCTATAGCTCAGTTGTTTGCCATCCGCAAGCACAAGCCACAACTGTCGTCCTGTCTTGTCTAGAGCTACGACAGTGCGAGGATAGGGTTGATGATCTGCAAAATGGGGTTGACTAGGGGAGACTGGTTCTCCGGCTGCCACTAGGATTGTGTTGCCTGCGATCGCCTGTTGAGTTTCCCTAGGACAACGCCCGCTAGGGTAAATTTCCCGCACGGCCTAGTAAAAAACAAATGGTTGGCCAGCCAGATTCAACTGGGGAATAAGTAACGCCATTGGAGATAGCCTGCCCTACAATGCCGATGGGATCACCGCTGTGGGGGTAGTAGTCCCAGGGAGTATTTTCCCGGATGGGGAAGAAGTAGCTGCCATTCACCGCCAGTTGCAGCCCAAACTCTTCAAGAAACTCCGAAGTAGTGCGAGCGAGAATCTCGTGGTTATCCAGACTAGAGTTTCCAGGTGTGACCAATACCCTGAGTCCAGGAGTTGCCAAGTCTACGGTTACAATGTGCAACCAGTGGTGTTGTGGAACGCTGTGATATTCCGGCTGATAGGTAATGCCTTGGAACAGGGGCGTTTGAGAAATTGTTTGGCTGGGTCGCTGAAATACTAGCCCAGCATAGAAGAGGAATGGAGCAGCAAC
>JANWZG010000338.1 GCA_025054735.1 Cyanobacteriota bacterium
GGTTTGTCCCGTTGAGGGATCAATTGTGCCAGAAGAGCGACCTGATCTGCAATTGGTTCCTGCCTAGCAGATTGTATTGCTGCTGGGTATCAGAAGAGGCTGAGTTGAGTTGGCTCTGGAGCAAGCTTAGTAATCGGTAGCTTGGGCACCGGCAGGCCCCGGTCTTCCAGAACTGCTTGTAGAGCTAGCGCATTAGTGGGCGATCGTTCCTCTAGGGGACAATGGACAAACCAGTAAACCCGAATTCCCCGTTGGAGCCAGTCAGCCAGTTGATCTACCCAGCCTTCAATGTAGGGTTGATTGACGGCCTGATCGGGATGGCTAATATACCGGACTAACACAAAGGATGCAGTTGCCTCTGGTTGCAAGGGCACCTTTGGCTTTTTACGCTCCGAGGCACATTGGGGGTCATCACTGTTGTTATAAACGGGACGTGAATCGAGCAGCACTCGTCCCACTCCTAGGTTAGTTAACACTTCCGATAATCTCTGGCGATGTGGTTCTCGAAACCAGTCTGCATGGCGCACTTCCAAGGCTAGGGGCACCTGCTGTCGAGGAAATGCTGTGAGAAACCCTATCAGATCATCTAGCAGGGCTGGTGAATAGTCTGGGGGAAGCTGGGCAAACAGGGGGCCACGCCGATCGACGAGTGCCTGTGTCTGGTCTAAAAACCTCCACACACCCGGAATTGATGGTTGTAACAAGCCCCTATGGGTTAGGTCGCGGGGCAACTTTAGGCAAAACTCAAAGCCCGGCGGAGTTTCCGTTGCCCAACGCTGCACGGTGGCACGATCAGGTACCTGGTAAAATGTTGTGTTGCCCTCCACGGTTGAAAACCGATGGCTATAGAGCCGCAAAAAATCACTGGGACGACTACCTGGTGGGTAAAAGGTGCCCACCCAAGGCCGATGTGCCCACACCGCGCAGCCTAAGCGAAAAGAACACCTTGTCATAGGTTCATCTTAGTGCGTCCATGCTCAGCCAACCCATAGCCCAGCGCAATTCCTAATAAACTACATACCAAGTCGATAGTGCTAGCGGTGCGGTTTGGTGACCAGGCTTGAATGCCTTCTTCAACAATTGTGAACACAACAAATAACGTCACCCACAGTGGTAGTCGCTGGCTGAGTACGGTAATCTGACGAAGGCTCAGTGCTCGTTGACCTAGATAGGTTGCCAGCGCATATATCGACACATGGCCGATTTTATCGTAGAAGGGAATTTGCTGAATAATGGGCGGCAGCTTACCAGCATAGGCCAGTTGCAAAGTGATTAGGAATAACCCGGCATACAGTATTGCGGCAACTACCCAGCCTAGAGTAGCTCTTTTGAGCAGATAGTGTCTCATAAACGAGCCTGTAAAAATGACTGGGTAGTGCTACCGATCGCAGGTCTAAGATTCCTGATGCCGATCGCCTTAGATTGCCTCAGCAATTTTTTTCACAATTCCAGTTGTGGAGGTTGGTAATTCAATGGCGATTAGCTCAATCTTCCCCCCATAGGCCAATACTGCTGGTGCCTCAGGCAGTGTCTCTACCCGATAATCACCGCCCTTAGCATAGATGTCGGGCTGAAGCGCTTGAATCACACTAGTTGCCGTCAATTCAGCAAACATTACCACGGCATCAACAGGTTTTAATCCGGCAATAACCTCTGCCCGCTGCATTTCTGGCGTGATGGGGCGAGTGAGGTTGCCTAGTTTTTGAGGCTTGAGGGCACGAACCGATGCATCGGTGTTTAACCCAACAACTAGAGAACGTCCTAATAGTTTGGCCGATCGTAGGTAGCGCACATGGCCTGCGTGAATCAAGTCAAAACAGCCGCAGGTAAACACCATTGGCCGCCACGCATCTGGATTCTGGGTAACTAGCTGGCATAGTGCATCTAGGGTATACAACTCAGGAATCATGATAGTTTCACCAGAATGGCACAATACGAGAGATGACAATACTGAGAGAAATCGATAGGCTATAGGCATTCATCGCATGATCACCGCATAAATTGTAGGCGGTAATGGATGGCTTGTCTGCATAGTGTGATGGCAGTGGGATGAGCTAGCTAACGGCAAACCTAGAGCAAGGGGGTTAAGCGCTATGGTGATTCAAGGGCAACTGCGATATTTAGATCAGGGCATTTACCCAGTGGTGTTCGCACCGATCGCCCAGCTCAAGCATTTTTTTCAAGCCTGCTATAATCGCCTGCTGGTTTTAGTTTGGCCAGAGTTGGCGAGTCGCAATCCCATTATTGGGACTATCCACTGGCCTATTGTGCTACTTAGTTTTCTAGGCGTTAGCCTATTAGCTTACTACCTTAAGGACTTCAGCTACTTGTTAGTGCCAGGGGTAAGCGGGCTATGGTTTGCTGATCGTTGGTGGGCACGGCAACAGTATCTCAATGCCAGTACAATTGCCAGCACTACCCTCGACATAAACCCTGCTGGAGATCTCGTCACATGGCAACTCACCCAGCCCAATAAACCACCCCAGCGTCAACAGTTCAAGCCTGGGGATATTGCCCAACTGTCGATTCTCAACGTTCCCCTAGTGGGTGGAGCCTTCGCCGATGTGGTATTGCTGTTGTGGCAGGTCAGGCTAATTCTGCGGCAGGGAACTGCTCTACGCCTCTATGAAGAAACAACAGCCCATGAAGCCCTTGCTCTAGCCAGCAGGCTCGCTAACGAATTTGGAGTGCCCACCAAGTTTGCCTTTAGCGAAGGAACTAATCCCTACGCTGCTCAAATCATTCCCCTAGAGGTACTGATCCGTCATGCCCAAACGGTTAAAACTGTCCAAGCTAAAAAGACTGACTACAAGTGGCAAGTCACCTATCAATGGGATGGCAGCCGCATAGGACTATTAATTGGGCTAATGCTGCAACGGGGAGGCTTTCCACTGTTTTTGCTGCTGATGATGGGTATTTTATTTCGCATCGGTGGCATGATGGCAATGATAATCCCAATCCTGCCTGGGGCAGAAGACGCTGCTTTCTCCAACATGATTAGAGTCCTGTTGCCCAGCTTAGGATGGTGGGATATGCTCAGTATTTTTGCTGGTATGGCTATTATCTTTCGTCAAGGTGCACTGCTAACCAACCCGACCCAACTGAACTTTGGCAGGAATAGCTTGATTGTGCCCATTAGCCAAGCTCAGACAGTCAGCTTTTCCATAGAGGATATTAAGGCAACGCTGTTTGTCAAGAAGCCGTTTCCGAAGTTGATGATCGTGGCCAAGCAACAGTCAGTGGAGCTAGAACATCTGCAAACCGAGAAGGACTTCCGGGCATTGCTGGGCTATATTGACCAAAGGCTGCAACCATTCACAGCTAAACAGCGAGAAATAGCAAGTGACGACTTGTAGAATGCCCACATTTTGTTAAAACTTATAACAACCTATATCGTCGATCGGTCAAATTGTCGGAAAGTGATAGTCGGTTCCTTTACTTGTTGGGAGTAATTTATAGATATGCCTCTATCAGATGCTCAAGTCTTCGTAGCACTTTTGCTAGCACTATTCCCTGGCTTCTTGGCGTTTCGGTTGGCCACTGAACTTTACAAATAGATACCTTACAAACCAATACCTACTGGGTAGGTTGTCCTATCCTGGGTTTACAGGTATGAAGCTGGGGAGATGGGATGAGCCTGTCTCCCCAGTTTTAGTTGTGAGCAAGCAGCCTAAGTATTCTGGAGATAGATAGTCTGTGATACAAGTTAGAGTCTGTCATGCTGACGGATGGAGATAGTCTGTGATACAAGTTAGAGTCTGTCATGCTGACGGATGGAGATAGTCTGTGATACAGGTTAGAGTCTGTCATGCTGACGGATGGAATTGTGTTGCTAACGCTTGCAGTCGCTAACGCTGAACGAGGTTGAGGAGAGTTTGTGTCAGTTAACCAGCCTAATTCTAGTTCTCAACCGTCCAACATTAACCAGGCAACGAGTAACCAAGCAACTAGGGAACAGTTAGGGGTTGCTCCCGATCGAGCAGGGCTAGTGCTGCAACGGGGTGGTGAAGAACTGCTTTTAACTAAACTGCCCGATCGCTTTGTGGTACAGGGGATACCTGCCGTCATTAATCGCCTCATGCAAAGTCAAGCCATGCGGGCAACCCAGGGAATTGCCCCTGCTCAACTGACAGAATTTGTGACCCATCCAGCCGCCCTAGAGCGAATCATGAGCCAAGTTCGCACCCTGCCTGGAGTCAATTTTGTTAGCCACGTGTACCAATTGCAGACTTCGCCTGGGTCGTCTGTTTATGTCACCAATGAATTAACGGTGCAGTTTACTCCAGAGGGGGCACATCAAGCAGCAGCAATCGCCGATGCCCTAAGACTAAGTCTACGTGAGCCGTTAGCAGGTATTCCTGATACGTTCATTTTTGAGGTGTTGCCCCTAGCGGAGGCTAATCCCATTAAGATTGCTAATTACCTGATGCGTCAGTCGTTTGTCATCACCGCAGAACCCAACGCGATTATCCGTCAGCAACCCCACTACCGTCCTCGTGATGCCCTCTATCCTCGTCA